>JBMOMI010000515.1:0-2852 GCA_049325235.1 Actinomycetota bacterium
TCGTCCGGGTGCTGGACGGCGGTCGGCCGGCCTGGCGGGCGGCCGGCCGCCCGGTCAGCTCGGGCTGGGTCGACCCGGAGCCGGTGCGCGACCCCGGGCTGCCCGCCCTGGGCTTCCCGCACCTGCCGGTGCTGGACGCCGACGGCGCGGCCCGCACGGCTCGCGAGGGGGTGCTGCTCGACGCCCGGACCCCGGAGCGGTACCGCGGCGAGGCCGAGCCGGTCGACCCGGTCGCCGGGCGGATCCCCGGTGCGGTCAATGCGCCGGACCCCACGGCCGCGGCCGGGTTCGTCGGGAGCCGGCGCCCGGTCGGCGCCTACTGCGGCTCCGGTGTCACCGCCGCGGCCACGGTGCTCGCGCTGGAGGCGGCCGGCGTCCCGGCCGCGCTGTACGTCGGCTCGTGGTCGGAGTGGATCCGCGACCCGAGCCGGCCGGTGGCCCGTGGCTAACTGGTTGTACTTCACAACTAGTTGCGTGGTACACCTTCTCCGGTGGGCGTCGGAGACCTCAACACCCAGCTGATGCGGCTGGCCCGCGTGCTGCAGGCGCTGCGGCAGCACGCGTCGACGCACGCGCCGGGCGGCGTCCCATGGGCGACCTACTCGCTGCTGTTCCACCTCGTCGTCGACGGCCCCCGCCGCAGCGGGGAGCTTGCGCAGTGCGTGCACGCCGACGCGTCCACGGTCAGCCGGCAGGTCGACCAGCTGGTGCGGATGGGACTCGTGGAACGGCGCGCCGACCCCCGCGACGGCCGGGCCACGCAGCTCGTCGCCACCGAGGCGGGCCGCCAGCTCCACGCCAGGGTGCGCGCCGACCGCGAACGCATGCTGGCCGACGTCCTGGCTCACTGGCCGGCCGAGGACCTCGACCGCCTCACCGCCCTGCTCGGCGCGCTCGTCGACGACCTCACCGCCGCGCTGCCCCGGATGCTCCAGGTGATCGCTACCGACTCGGCCGCTGCCACCGCGCACCTGACCGGAGACCGCCGATGACCGCCACGCCGGCACCCGCCGGCGCCCTCACCCACCGCCAGATCCTCGCGATCCTCGGCGGCCTGATGGCAGGGATGTTCCTCGCCGCCCTCGACCAGACGATCGTGGCGACGGCCGTCCGGACCATCGCCGACGACCTGCAGGGGCTGTCGCTGCAGGCGTGGGCGACCACCGCCTACCTCGTCACCGCCACCATCAGCACCCCGCTGTACGGCAAGCTGTCGGACCTGTACGGCCGCAAGCCGTTCTTCCTCACCGCGATCTCGGTGTTCGTGATCGGTTCCCTGGCCTGCGGTTTCGCCACGTCGATGTACTCCCTGGCGGCGGCGCGCGCCCTGCAGGGTCTTGGCGCCGGCGGGCTGTTCTCCCTGGCGCTGGCCATCCTCGGCGACATCGTGCCGCCGCGGGAGCGCTCGCGGTACCAGGGCTACTTCCTCGCCGTGTTCGGCACCTCCAGCGTCCTCGGGCCGGTGGTCGGGGGATTCCTGGCCGGGCAGTCCGAGATCCTCGGGATCACCGGGTGGCGGTGGGTGTTCCTCGTGAACGTGCCGATCGGCGCCGTCGCGCTGCTCGTCGTCCAGAAGGTGCTGAACGTGCCGCACACTCGCCGGGAGCACCGGATCGACTGGCCGGGCGGGCTGGCGCTGGTCGCCGGGCTCGTCCCCTTGCTGCTGCTGGCCGAGCAGGGGCGCGAGTGGGGCTGGGCCTCGCCACTGTCGCTCTCCCTGGCCGCCACCGGCCTCGTCGGCCTCGTCGTCTTCGTGCTCAACGAGCGCCGCTACGGGGACGACGCCCTGCTGCCGCTGCACCTGTTCCGCGGCCGCACCTTCGGCATCGGGTCGGGCCTCAACCTGCTGCTCGGTGTCGGCATGTTCGGCGGGCTGGCGTCGCTGCCGCTGTACCTGCAGATCGTCAAGGGCGCGACACCGACCGAGTCGGGCCTGATGCTGCTGCCGCTGACCGCCGGCATCATGACCGGCTCGGTCGTCGCCGGCCAGGCCATCTCGCGCACCGGGCGCTACAAGGTCTTCCCCGTCGTGGGCTCGGTGCTCCTCGTCGCGGGGATGCTCTCTTTCACCCGCATCGGCGTCGACACCGCGCTGTGGCAGTCGATGCTGCTGATGGTGCCGTTCGGTCTCGGGCTCGGCTTCAACATGCAGCCGCTGGTGCTGGCGGTGCAGAACACGGTGTCGGCACGCGACATCGGCGTCGCCACGTCGTCGGTGACGTTCTTCCGGCAGATGGGCGGCACGATCGGCACGGCCGTGTTCCTGTCGGTGCTGTTCTCGACCGCCGCGACGAACATCCGCTCCGAGCTGGCGGCCACCCCCGGCCTGGGCCCAGCGATCGACCCGGCGAGCGTGCTGTCCGACTCCTCCGTGCTCATCGGGCTCGACCCGGTGCTGGCGCGCCCGTTCCTCGTCGGGTTCGCCGAGTCGATGCAGCTGGTCTTCCTCCTCGGCGCGGCCGTGCTCGTGGTCACGGCGGTCGTGGTGCTGTTCCTGCCGGAGGAGCCGCTGCGCTCCGGCTCTGCCCTGCAGGAGCGGCTCGCCGACGAGGCCGCCGCCGTGTCCGCGCCGTCCAGTCAGGCGGTCGACGCCCCCAGGATCGACCGGACATGATCGCGGCGTGGACCGGTTCTTCGACGCGCAGACCGGCGGCCCGCTCGAGCTCGACCTGCGCAGCCACGACGGCACGCGGTTCCGCGTGCTGCGTCCGCTGGGGTACCGCGACCCGCACCATGACCGGCCCTTCGTCGTCCCGGCGGACCCCGCGGCCTTCCTGACCGACCTCGTGTCGGTGCCGTGGTTCTTCGCCTGGCTGATGCCGAAGACCGGCCCGCACCTGCCGGCCGCGGTG
>JBMOMI010000516.1:0-2850 GCA_049325235.1 Actinomycetota bacterium
ACTGATCACGTCGATCGTGGCCGCGACCTTGGCGAGGTAGGCGGGGTTCCGGTATCCCATGCAGGTGCACATCTGCCCGAGGCGAACTCGCTCGGTAGCGGCGCCGAGGGCCGCCATCAGCGTCCACGCCTCGTGCGTCGCCTCGTCGGTCGGCTCGGGCACCGTGTGGAAGTGGTCGTAGACCCACACCGACTCCCACGGGCCGGCGTCGGCGTGCCGCGCCACCGACAGCATCGCCTGCCACTGGTCGGCCGGCTCGATGCCGACGAGGTCGAGCCGCCACCCCTGGGGAACGAAGAGACCAAAGCGCATGACCGGCACGGTAGCCGTACCGTGGCCGGATGGCTCACCGCAACGACCCCGAGGTGATCAGACGGCTCCTCACCGACACCCGCCGCTGGGCGGTCGTCGGGCTCTCGAGCAACCGGCATCGCGTCGCCTACAGCATCGCCTCCTACCTGCAGGAGGCGCTCGACAAGGAGATCGTGCCGGTCCACCCCAAGGCCGAGGTCGTGCACGGAGAACAGGGCTACGCCAGCCTGCAGGAGGTCCCCGGCCCCATCGACGTCGTCGACGTGTTCGTGCGCAGCGAGCTGGCCGGCGCGGTCGTGGACGACGCCATCGCTGTCGGCGCGAAGGCCGTCTGGCTGCAGCTCGGCGTCGTCGACGAGGACGCCGCACGCCGGGCCGCCGAATCAGGCCTCGACGTCGTGATGGACACGTGCCCGGCGATGGAGGCGCCACGCCTCGGCCTGACCTGACCGACTCTGCCTTACCGTTGTCCCTCGTGTCCGACGAGCCCAGGTGGGGACCCGCCCGCGAGTACCACGCGCGACCGCGGTGGCGGCAGGGCCGCCAGGACGTCGCTGGTCGCCGACGCGCGCAGACGGCTCAGCCCCCGCGCGACGACTGGTACGACGACCCGGCGGCTGCGCCGCCGAGCGCACCGGTCACGCGCCCGCGGCGGCGCCGAGGCCGCACGGTGGCGACGGTCCTCGTCCTCCTGCTGCTCGTCGCGCTCGCCTACCCGATCGCGCTCGGGGTCGTCGGCTACCGCGCCGTGGAACGGGTCGGGCCGGTGACGACGGGCACCGCCGCCGACGCCCCCGGCCACACGGTGCTGCTCGTGGGCTCGGATAGCCGGGAGGGCACCGACCAGGAGGCTGTCCAAGGTCAACGCGCTGACACGATCATGCTGCTGCACCGCCCCTCGGGCGGAGGGCCGACCGTGCTGCTCAGCATCCCGCGGGACTCCTACGTCGAGATCCCGGGCCGCGGGCAGAACAAGGTCAACGCCGCGTACGCGTTCGGCGGGCCGTCCCTGCTCACCGAGGCGGTCGAGCAGGCGACCGGCATCGGCGTCGACAGCTACGTCGAGACGAACCTCGGCGGCTTCTCCCGCATCGTCGAGGCGGTCGGCGGCGTCGAGCTCTGTCCCGACGAGGCGATCAGCGACCCGATGGCGGGCCTCGAGGTCTCCCCCGGGTGCCAGCAGATGGACGGCACGATGGCGCTCGCCTACGCGCGGTCCCGCGCCACCGCCACGGGTGACCTCGACCGAGTCGCCCGTCAGCGGGAGCTGATCGCCGCGATCGCCCAGAAGGGCACTGACCCGGCCACCCTTGTCGACCCCCGAAAGGCGTTCCCCCTGGCGCGTTCAGCCGGGGCGGCCCTCGCCGTGGACGACGGCACGGGCCCGGTCGACCTGGCGCGGTTCGCCCTGGCGATGCGCTCCGTCGCCGGTGGGAACGCGCTGACGCTGACGGTGCCGGTGGCGAACGCCTCCCGGCGCACCGACGTGGGTTCGGTGGTCGAGTGGGACACCGAGAAGGCCGAGCAGGTGTTCGCGGCGATCCGCAGCGGTGACACCGAGGCGATCCGCCCGATCGCCGAGGAGCAGGCAGCCGTGCCGTGAGCTTCGCCTGACACACTGCAGCCCATGCCCGACATCACCCCCTTCGAGGTGACCGACTCAGAGATCGACGGCCTGAAGGTCCTCCGGATGAAGCAGGTCAGCGACGAGCGCGGCACGGTGCGTGAGTTCTTCCGCTCCTCGGCGTTCGCCGAGGCTGGTCTGCCCGCCGGTCCGTGGCAGCAGCTGAACGTCACGCACACCCGCCGAGGCGCCATCCGCGGGCTGCACGGCGAGGCTATGACGAAGCTCGTCTCGGTGGTGGCCGGCAGCGCACTAGGTGCCTACGTCGACGCCCGCCCGGACTCGCCGACCCGAGGCGCCGTCGTCACGGTCGACCTCCAGCCCGGCGTCCAGGTCCTTGTCCCCCAAGGGGTCTGCAACGGATTCCAGGCGGTCAGCGACGAGGTCGAGTACCTCTACTGCTTCGACTCCGAGTGGCAGCCCGGGATGGCCGGCGTCGCCGTGCACCCGCTCGACCCGGCGCTGGGAATCCAGTGGCCGATCGAGGTCGACCCGTCCGACCCGGCCATGCTGTCCGCCAAGGACGCCGCACAACCGACGCTTGCCGAGGCTCTGGGTCAGTGAGGCACAGCCGGCGTCACAGGCCCAGGGCAGCAGCAAGACCGGCGTTCACCCGAACCATCGCTGCTGGACTCAGGGCGCCAAGGTCCCGAGTGATCTCGTCCTCGTAGAGCTCGACGATGTCGTCGCAGACCACGCTGCCGGAGAAGACCTCGGGCGGTGACAAGGTGACGATGCTCGCGAGGTCAGGCTTGGGCGTAGTCGTCAACCGCACGGCCAGCGCTGACTGACCGGACTTCCGCAGATGATGGGCACACGTGAGCCGGAGAACGGCTTGTGACCTGCGGAAACGCGGAATGGACGCGCGAGGGTCGTGTTACTACACGGCCCGGCTGGTGGGGCGACGCGGTGGT
>JBMOMI010000517.1:0-2848 GCA_049325235.1 Actinomycetota bacterium
CGTCCAGGTCACCGGACCAGCGGCCCTCGGTCGCCGCCGTGACGGGGGAGGGCGGCTCGGGCTCCGGCTGGCCCTGCGCCGACGCCAGCAGCTGGGCGTGGACGGCGTCCGCCGCCGCCACCGACGCCAGCAGCCGCGCCATCGGGCCGCTGACCCGCTGCAGCGGCGCGAGCGCGGCGAACGCCGCGGTGCTCTGGGCGCCGGGCAGGCCGACGGCGTCCGCGGTGGCCGGGGCCGCCGTGCCCGGTGCAGGGCCGGAGCCGCCGAGCGCCTCGAGCTGGGCGCCGTGGCCGGCGGCCACCGCGGTGAGCAGGCCGGCCAGGGGCTCCGGCGCCGTGACCGCGGCGGCCTCGGTCGCCCGCTGCAGCGCGTCGGCCGCACGGGCCGCGTCGCGTCGGGCCAGCTCGTCCGGGCCGGGGGACGGCTCCGGGGACGGCTGGCCGTCGTCCAGCCGGACGTCGCGCAGCCGGGAGAGGTCCGCGCCGCACCCGGCCAGGGGTGCGGCCGCCGCCGCGAGCAGCACGGCACGCCGGGTCACCCCGGATCGTCCCTGCGCCCGCATGGCCGGTGATCCTCGCACGGTCCGGATCACCGCCCGCAGTCGCTAGGGTGCCGGGTGCAGGCTCGAGGTCGAGAAGCTGCAGGACAACTGCAGAGCCGTACGGGAGGTCATCGTGTCGTCGCCCGACCGGGTCCGCGCCCTCCTCGCCCCCGTGGTCGACGGGGCCGGGCTGGTGCTCGAGGACGTGACCATCACCCCCGCGGGACGACGGCGGGTCGTCCGGGTCGTCGTCGACCTCCCGGACGACGCCGAGGGCAGCGTGGACCTCGACGCCGTCGCCGACGTGTCCCGCGCGGTGTCCGACGCGCTGGACGCCGGCGACGTGCTCGGGGGGTCGCCGTACGTGCTCGAGGTGACCTCTCCGGGCGTGGACCGGCCGCTGACCGAGCGCCGGCACTGGTCCCGGGCCCGCGGGCGGCTGGTGGTCGCCGACCTGCACACCGAGGGTGGCCCGGTGACCGGCCGGGTGCTCGCCACCGGGGACGACGGCGTCACGCTCGACACCGGCTCCGGCCGCACCACCCTGCCCTGGGACGCCGTGCGCCGCGGGCGGGTCCAGGTGGAGTTCAACCGCCCCGGCGCGACGACCGACGAGGAGGGCTGACGTGGACATCGACCTCGCCACGCTCCGCATGCTGGAGCGGGAGAAGGACATCCCGTTCGACGTGCTGGTGCGGGCCATCGAGCAGGCCCTGCTCGTCGCCTACCACCGCACCGAGGGGGCGCAGAGGCACGCGCGGGTGGAGCTGGACCGCCGGAGCGGGCACGTCGTGGTGTGGGCCGCCGAGGTCGACGAGGACGGCGAGGTGCTGCGGGAGTGGGACGACACCCCGAGCGGCTTCGGCCGGATCGCGGCCACCACCGCCAAGCAGGTCATCCTCCAGCGGCTGCGGGACGTCGAGGACGAGGCCGTGCTCGGCGAGTTCAAGGGCCGTGAGGGGGACGTCGTCGCCGGCGTCGTCCAGCAGGCGCACGACCCGCGGATGGTGCACGTCGACCTGGGCACGGTCGAGGCCGTGCTGCCCCCGGCCGAGCAGGTGCCGGGGGAGCGCTACGAGCACGGGACGCGGATCCGGTGCTACGTGCTCGCCGTCCGGAAGGGCCCCAAGGGGCCGTCGATCACGCTGAGCCGCACGCACCCCAACCTGGTGCGCAAGCTGTTCGCCCTGGAGGTCCCCGAGGTGGCCGACGGCACCGTGGAGATCACCGCCGTGGCCCGGGAGGCCGGTCACCGGACCAAGATCGCGGTGCGGTCGACGGCGCCGGGGGTGAACGCCAAGGGCGCCTGCATCGGGCCGATGGGCGCCCGCGTACGCGCCGTGATGGCGGAGCTGCACGGGGAGAAGATCGACATCATCGACCACAGCGACGACCCGGCCACGTTCGTCGGCAACGCGCTGTCCCCGGCCCGGGTCTCGTCGGTCACCGTCGTCGACGCCGCGGCGCGCACGGCGCGGGTCGTCGTCCCCGACTACCAGCTCTCGCTCGCCATCGGCAAGGAGGGCCAGAACGCGCGGCTGGCGGCCAAGCTCACCGGCTGGCGCATCGACATCCGTCCCGACACCGCGCCGGAGGCGGGACCGACCGCCGCGGCCACTCCCCGAGCGGGGAACACCGACGGTGGGTCGGGACGCTAGACTGACCGAGGCCGGGCGGGTCGTCCGGCAGTCCCCCCGCGCCGCTGCCCCGCAGCGGACGTGCGTGGGCTGTCGAGCGCGGACCGACCGGTCGCGGTTGCTGCGAGTCGTCGCGGAACCCGGAGCGGTCGCCCCCGTGGCGGTCGTCCCGGACCCGGCGGCGAGGCTCCCGGGCCGCGGTGCGTGGCTGCACCCCGACCCGGACTGCCTCGAGCTCGCCGAACGGCGCCGGGCGTTCGCCCGGGCCCTGCGCGTGCAGGGTCCGGTGGACGCCGGGAACGTCCGGGCGTACCTCGCGACGGCGAGGGACGACGCAGTCGCGGAGCAGCACAGCACCACCAGCACCACCACCAGATCAACCGTCGATCGGAAGCGGGTCAGCAGCTGATGGGCACCCGATGAGCACCCAGCGATGAGTACCCCCCAGCACTAACGACGGTCCGCGCCTGTCTGCCAGGGCCCGGACCGAGACAGGAGAGATGTGGCAAAGGTCCGGGTCTACGAGCTCGCCAAGGAGCTCGGAGTCGAGAGCAAGGTCGTCCTGACCAAGCTCCAGGAACTCGGTGAGTTCGTCCGTTCGGCCTCCTCCACCGTGGAGGCCCCCGTCGTGCGCCGTCTGCGCGAGGCCATGCCGCCCGCCGGTGACGGT
>JBMOMI010000518.1:0-2846 GCA_049325235.1 Actinomycetota bacterium
GGCTTCCAGCGGGGACGGGTGCTCCAGAAGATCGGCATGCACGGCCAGGACACCAGAGAGCTGGCCTTCGTCGACATGCGCGTCCCGGTCGCCAACCTGCTGGGCGCGGTGGAGGGGCGTGGTTTCGTGCAGCTCATGGAGCAGCTGCCGCAGGAGCGGCTCATCATCGCCGTCACGGCGGCCGCCACCGCGGAGGCGGCCGTCAGGCACGCGACCGCCTACGCCAAGGAGCGGGAGGCCTTCGGCGAGGACCTGATGTCCTTCCAGAACACCCGGTTCGTCCTGGCGGAGTGCGCCGCCGACGCCCTCGCGGCGCGCACCCTCGTCGACAGCTGCATCACCCGGCACCTGGCTGGCGACCTCGACGCCGCGGGCGCCTCCCTGGCGAAGTTCTGGTGCACCGACGTCCAGAACAAGGTCGTGGACCGCTGCCTGCAGATCTTCGGCGGGTACGGCTACATGATGGAGTACCCGATCGCCCGGATGTACGCCGCCTCGCGCGTCCAGAAGATCTACGGAGGGACCAACGAGATCATGAAGGAACTGGTGGCCCGAGCCCTGTGACCGATCCCGACCTCAAACCGACTACGCGGCCGCTCCTGCCCGCCGAGGACATGCCCGTCGGGCAGGAGATCGACTGCGGCTCGCACGCCGTCACCGAGCAGGAGATGGTGGCGTTCGCCGCCACCTGGGACCCGCAGTACTTCCACGTCGACGGCGAGCTCGCCGCGGCCAGCGACTTCGGTGGCCTGATCGCGAGCGGCCTGTACACGGCCTCGGTCTTCCAGCGGCTCGCGGTGACCGGCCTCTTTCACCGCTACGACGTGGTCGCGGGTAAGGAGATCCGCAGCCTGCGCTTTCTTCGGCCCGTGCGCGCCGGAGACGTCCTCACGTGCTCGATCACCGTGCAGTCCGTGGCACCGGAGGCGGGCGGCCGGTGCCTGGTCACCATGGCCGGCGAGCTGCGCAACCAGAACGGGCGACCCGTTCTGGGGCTGCAGGTGGAGACGTTGGTGCGGTCGCGGCAGCAGGCCTGAGCCGAGCTGTCACCTCTCCCGAGCGCCCTGACCCAGATCGGTACCCGGCTCGAGCGACGTCTCGTAGGCCTCGGCGAGGTCCTCGCCGGCCGTCTCGTCCTGGGCGTGCTGCTGCAGGGGGGTCTCCCGCAGGAACAGGACCACGACGAAGCCGACGAGGGCGAACGGCACCGCGGCGAGGAACGTCGTCTGCAGTGCGTCAGCGAAGCCGTTGACCACCGCGGTGTGCAGTGGTTCTGGCAGCTGGGCGATCTGCTCCGGGCTGCCGAGCGTGGGGACGCCGCCGGCGAGCTGTTCGACCTGCAGGCCGGCTTCGGCGAGCCGAGCGGGGATCGTGTCGGCGAGACGGTGGGTGAGCAGTGCGCCGAACACCGCGACGCCCAGGGCCCCGCCGAGGGACCGGAAGAACGTCGCGCCGGAGGTGGCGACACCGAGGTCGCTGCGGTCGACTGCGTTCTGGGCGGCGAGCACGAGGACCTGCATCACCAGGCCGAGTCCGATGCCGGTGACGAACATGTACAACCCGGCGACCGGCAACGAGGTGTCGGCGTCGAGCAGGCTCATCAACCACAGCCCGATGCTGGCCACGAGGAGCCCGACGACCGGGAAGACCTTGTACCGACCGGTGGTCGTGATCGCCCGTCCGGAGCTGATGGCGGCGCCCAGCTGACCGGCCACCATCGGCAGGGTCAGCAGTCCTGACGCGGTGGGCGACTGCCCCTTGACGATCTGCAGGTACTGGGGCAGGAAGATGATCGCACCGAACATGGCGACGCCCACGACGAACCCAGCCAGGCTGGTAATCGCGAAGGTGTGGTTGCTGAACAGGCGCGGAGGCATGATGGGTTCGGGAGAGCGCCGTTCCTGCCAGACCGCGAGTCCCAGCAGCACGGCAGCCGCCGCGCTCAGACCGTAGGTCCACGGCGAGCTCCAGGCGAACTCCTTGCCACCCAGCGACAGCATCAGCAGCAGTGAGCTGACCGACGCCACGATGAAGAACGCACCGAGCCAGTCGATCGAGTGCTGCCGTCGGGGGAACGGCAGCTGCAGCACCCGCTCGGTGACCACCAGCGCGGCCAGGCCGATCGGGATACCCACCCAGAACGTCCACCGCCAGGACAGGTGCTCTACCAGGAACCCGCCGAGCAGCGGCCCGGCCACGGTGGACAGCGCGAACACCGAGCCCATGTAGCCCTGGTAGCGCCCCCGTTCCCGGGGGCTCACGACGTCCCCGATGATGGCCTGGGACAGCGCCATTAACCCGCCTGCGCCGAGACCCTGGACCGCCCGGGAGGCGATCAGCTGGCCCATGCTCTGGGAGAACCCGCTGGCCAGTGACGCCACCAGGAAGATCCCGATGGCCAGCTGGAACATGATCTTTCGGCCGTACAGGTCGGAGAGCTTTCCCCAGATCGGAGTGGAGGCGGTCGACGTCAGCAGTGTCGCCGAGACGACCCAGGCCAGCTGCTCCTGCCCGCCGAGCTCGCCGACGATCGTCGGCAGTGCGGTGGCGACGATCGTCTGGGACAGCGCCGCGACGAGCATGCCAAGCATGAGGCCGAAGAGCACCGTGAGGATCTGTCGGTGCTCCAACCGGGGCATGGCCGGCTGGTCCGCCGTGGCCTGCGGTGGATCCGCGGGTGTGGTCATACGGGTGCGTTCTCCTTCTCGTGAGCCTGGGCGTAGGTGCCGTCGAGACCCGCGTTCAGCCGTGCCAGCAGCACCGCAAGGGTCTGCTGGTCCTCCGGCGGCCAGGAGCCGATGAGCTCGCGCAGGGCGCCCCGACGGGCACGCCGGGTGGACTCGACG
>JBMOMI010000519.1:0-2843 GCA_049325235.1 Actinomycetota bacterium
ACGGCGAGCACCTCGGCACCGGCCTCGCGCAGCGCCTCGACGGCCGCGAGCGGCGAGCCGCCGGTGGTCGAGGTGTCCTCGACCACGACCACCCGGCGGCCGGCGACGTCCGGCCCCTCGATGCGCCGCTGCAGGCCGTGCGCCTTGCTCTGCTTGCGGACGACGAACGCGTCCAGGGAGTCGCCGCGCCGGGCGGCGGCGTGCAGCATCGCGGCCGCTACCGGGTCGGCGCCCATCGTCAGGCCGCCGGCCGCCTCCGGGACGACGCCGGCGGAGTCGAGCAGGTCGAGCATCACGTCGCCGACGAGCGGGGCGGCCTCGTGGTGCAGCGTGACCCGGCGCAGGTCGACGTAGTAGTCGGCCTCCGCGCCGCTGGCCAGGGTGACCCGGCCGTGGACGACGGCGAGCTCCTTGATCAGCTCGCAGAGGCGGTCACGGGCCAGGCTCTGCACGGGGCTCACGGGCGGCCAGGGTAGCGAGCCTCAGCGCGCGGTCCGGCGCCGGAACCCCCCGGACGCCAGCCGCACCGCCCGGCGCGGCGCCAGCCGCAGCAGCGCCGTCGCGGCGGTGTAGCGCAGCGTCGGCGTGCTGATCACCCGGCCACGCCGCACGTCGTCCAGGCACCGCGCCACCAGGCGGTCGGCGTCGACCCAGGCCAGCTCGGGCAGCCGGCCGTGCAGGCCGGAGGTCAGCTCGGTGCGCACGTACCCCGGGCACAGCGCGGTGACGGTGACCCCCTGACGTCCGAGCTCGACGGACATCGCCTCGCTGAACGCGGTCGTCCACGCCTTGGCCGCCGAGTAGGTGCCGGTCGCCATCAGGCCGGCGACGCTGGACACGTTGACGACCGCGCCGGCGCCGCGCTCCGCCATCGCCCGCCCCGCGGCGTGGGTGAGCACGAGCGTGGCGCGGCAGTGGACGTCGAGCAGCCGCTCCTGGTCGGCGACATCGGTGCGCAGGAAGCCGGCGTGCAGCGCGAAGCCGGCGTTGTTGACGAGCACGTCCACCGGCCGGGCGGTCTCGGCGACCCGGTCGGCGACGCGCTGGAGCGCGGCCCGGTCCGCCAGGTCGGCCGGGAGCACCTCGCAGCCGACACCGTGCCGGGCATGCAGCTCGGCGGCGACGGACTCCAGCCGCGCGGCGTCCCGGGCCACGAGCACGAGGTCGTGGCCGTCGGCGGCGAGGCGGCGCGCGAACGCCAGGCCGATGCCGGCGCTCCCTCCGGTGACGAGGGCGGTGGGCATGCGGGGGAACGTACACGGGTAGCGTCCGCGGCGTGCGGCTGGCCACCTGGAACGTCAACTCGATCCGCGCCCGTGTCGACCGGGTGACGGCCTGGCTCGAGCGCAGCGACGTCGACGTCCTGCTCCTGCAGGAGACCAAGTGCGCCGACGACCAGTTCCCGGCCCTGGCCTTCGAGGCGGTCGGCTACGAGGTGGCGCACCTGGGCACCAACCAGTGGAACGGGGTGGCGATCGCGTCCCGCGTGGGGCTGCAGGACGTCGAGGTCGGCTTCCCCGGCCAGCCCTGCTGGGGGGACGCCGAGCAGACCGAGGCGCGGGCGCTCGGCGCCACGTGCGGCGGCGTGCGGGTGTGGTCGCTGTACGTGCCGAACGGGCGGGCGCTCGGCGACCCGCACCTGGAGTACAAGCTGCAGTGGCTCGGCGCGCTGCGGGAGGCCGGGCTGACCTGGCTGGCGAAGGACCCCGACGCGCAGATCGCGCTCGGCGGGGACTGGAACGTGGCCCCGACCGACGAGGACGTGTGGGACCCGGCCTTCTTCGAGGGCCGCACGCACACCTCCCCCGCGGAGCGCGCGGCGTTCACCGGCGTCGTGGACGCCGGCTTCGCCGACCTCGTGCGCCCGCACGCGCCCGGCCCGGGCATCTACACCTACTGGGACTACACGCAGCTCAGGTTCCCCAAGCGGCAGGGCATGCGGATCGACTTCCTGCTCGGCAGCCCGGCGCTGCAGGCTCGCGTCACCGGCGCGTACATCGACCGCGAGGAGCGCAAGGGCAAGGGCGCCAGCGACCACGCCCCGGTCGTCGTCGGGCTGGACGGCGCGCCGCTGCCCGAGCAGGAGCCGCCGCGGTCCTGACTGAACAGCCCGGCGGGCCTACCCGGACGCGCGGACGACCAGTCGCGGGGCCAGCACGACCGGCTCGCCCGCCGGTTCGCCACGGATCTGCCGAAGCACCTCCTGCGTCATCAGGCGAGCCTCCTCGGCGACCGGTTGGTGCACGGTGGTGAGGGCGGGTTCGACGTCCTGTGCCAGGGCGATGTCGTCGAAACCCACCACGGCGACGTCGTCCGGCACCCGACGGCCGGCCTCCCGCAGTGCGGACAGGGCGCCCACCGCCATCAGGTCGTTCGCCGCGAACACGGCGTCGAGGTCCGGCTCGGTCTCGAGGAGCTCACCCATGGCGGCGACCCCCGACTCCCGGGTGAACCGTCCGTGGGCCACCCCGGCCGCCCGGACGCCGGCGTCCCTCAGCGTCTCACGGAACCCGGCCAACCGGTCCCTGGACGCCGTCATGTCCGGAGGTCCGGTGATCGTGGCGATGCGCTGGTGTCCGGTGGCGAGGAGCCGCTCGGTGGCGAGCCGCGCACCGAGCCGGTTGTCCACGTCGACGTAGGTGGCGCCCGGAAGCGGGGTGGAGGGACGGCCACCGAGGACGAAGGGGATACGGGCCCGCGCCAGCTGGCCCGGCAGCGGGTCGTCCTCGTGCACGGAGACCAGGATGACTCCGTCCACGTGGCCGGCGCGCACGAAGCTGCTCGCCTGCGCGTGGTGCTCGTCGTTCTGGGCCAGCATGACGACGAGCTGCATCCCCGAGCCG
>JBMOMI010000520.1:0-2837 GCA_049325235.1 Actinomycetota bacterium
CCTGTACTTCCTGGCGTCCCTCAACGCCATCAAGTCCACCGCGTACCGCCTGGTGCCGGCGAGCCGGCGCACCCGCGTGCAGCTCCTCGGCGACGAGGTGACCCGGCGCATCGGCGGGTTCGTCGGCGGGCAGCTCCTGCTGGCGACGATCAACGGCCTCCTGTCCTACGTCGTCCTGCGCATCGTGGGGATCCCCTACGCCGCGGTGCTCGCCTTCACGGTCGGGCTGCTCGGGGTCATCCCGCTGGTCGGCGCGACCCTCGGCGCGGTGATCGTCGTCATCGTCGCGCTGTTCTCCTCGCTGACCGACGCGCTGATCCTCACCGTCTACTACGTCGCCTACCAGCAGTTCGAGAACTACGTGCTGGCCCCCCGCATCATGGCGCGCACCGTGTCCGCGCCCGGCGGAGTGATCATCGTCGCGGCGCTCGCGGGCGGGAGCCTGCTCGGGATCCTCGGCGCGCTCATCGCGATCCCGCTCGCCGCGGGGCTGCTGCTGATCATCGACGAGGTGCTGATCCCGCAGCAGGACCGGGACTGACAGCCAGTCTTCCGATTGTGTCGACCGCCAGATCAACGGCGTCCGAACCTGGACAAGCAGTCGCTGAGCTGTAGCCCAGCTCATGCAACGGGAAGACGGACGGGGGCGGGGCGATGGTTGTCTCTACCAGGCGGCTGGGCTCCTTCGGGCTCGCAGTGGCTGCCCTCGGCGTGGTCGCCTTCACGCTCGGACAGGCCATCGCGAACGACATGGGTCGTGCGAGTGAGCACCTGGCTGTGCTGGACCGGCCGCAGGCCGATGCCGACCGCATACCGGAGCTCCTGGCCAACAAGATCCCCCGTGACCTGCACGCAGAGACGGCCCGCTTCGTCGCGGACGACTCCGGACGCCGCAGCTGGGCCGCGGTCGACACGTCAGGACAGGTCTGCCTCGTCACGGTGCTGCCCGGGCCATCCCTGGTCACGGGCGTGACGTGTGTGCCTCCGGCGGAGTTCGCGAAGCGCGGCCTCGGGTTGCAGGTCGTCGGCGACGGTACGGGATCCGAGGGGTACCTGGTTCCGGACGGCTACGTCGTCGAGGGCGCGCAAGCTGACGAGCGGTACTGGGTGTCCACCGCGCCGAACTGGTTCGTCTCCAGCGTGCACGCGCCGTCGGTGGAGCCGTTGCGGCTCGTCGGGCCCGAGGGAGCCGAGCTGGTGCTGGAGGATCTCGGACCGCCGCCGGACTGAACCGGCCTACCTCGCCGCCGGCCGCAGGTCGTCGACGACCTCGTGGTCGCCGGTCCACGTCGTCGGCAGCGGGGACGCCGCCGGGTTGACCTGCGCGACGATCTCGTCGAGCACCCGGCGGACGAACGGCTCCCCCACCCACAGGTGCTTGGCGTCGTCCACCGCGACGACCCGGCACCGGTTGATCGCCGAGAACCGCTCGCGGGCCTCGTCGGGGCGCAGGAAGTCGTCGTGCTCGGGCACGAGCGCCAGCACCGGCTTGCCCGAGGCGTCCCACTGCTCGAGGTCGTCGGGGCCGGAGAACCGCAGCGGCGGCGACAGCAGGATCGCGCCCTCGACCGCCGGGTCGAGGCCGTGCATGAGCGCCAGGTCGGTGCCGAACGACCAGCCGACGAGCCAGCGGCGCGGCAGGTCGTGGAACTCGGCGTACTCGATCGCCGCGGCCACGTCGTAGCGCTCGGCGTCCCCGGCGTCGAACCTGCCCTCGCTCGTCCCGCGCGCGCTCGTCACCCCGCGCAGGTTGAACCGCAGGACCGCGAGGTCGGCGAGCGCGGGCAGCCGCCAGGCGGCCTTGCGGAAGACGTGGCTGTCCATGAACCCGCCGTGCGTCGGCAGCGGGTGCAAGGTGATGAGCGTCGCGACCGGGTCCTTCTCCAGCGGCAGTGCGAGCTCGCCGACGAGGGTCAGCCCGTCGGCGGTGTGCAGCTCGATGTCCTGCCGGCGGGCGGGCAGCACGAGGTTGGCGCGGATCTCGACCGGTTCACCGGCAGTCGGGCTCATCGGCACGGCAGCCTAGCGACGCGGGCCCCGCCGCGCCCGCGCCGTCCAGCAGGGGCGGTGCCAGTGCCGCCGGCCGCCCATCGCGCTGGCGTCCCCGAGGACGTCGTCCGCGGACCACACGACGAGGTGCGGCACCCCCGGCGGGATCTCGTGGTCGCAGCCGGGGCACCGGTAGGTCTTGGACGCCGCAGGGCCGGGCACCGGCCGGACGAACCAGTCGCCGTCGGCGTGCGACTCGCGCCGCGTCGTCCCGGCCAGCGCACGGTCCGCGGACAGCGGCGCCGTGGCGGACGGCGCGCGCCGGCCGGTGCGGCGGGGCCGGTTGCTGCGGGGCCGGTTGCTGCGGGGCACGGCGTCAGGTGTAGGTGCGGAAGCCACGCCCGGTCTTGCGCCCCAGGTAGCCCGCGGTGACCAGCTGCTCGAGCAGCGGGGACGGCGCGAAACCCGGCTCACGGAACTCCAGGTACAGCTCCCGTTCGATCGCCAGCGACACGTCGAGCCCGACGACGTCCAGCAGCTCGAAGGGACCCATCGGGTACCCGCAGCCCTTCTTCATCGCGGTGTCGATGTCGTCGGCGGTGGCGTAGTGCGCCGCGAGCATCTTCACCGCGTCGTTGAGGTATGGGAACAGCAGCGCGTTGACGATGAACCCGGCCCGGTCCCCGCAGGTCACCGGGTGCTTGCCGACCTTGCGGCACAGGTCGACCACGGTGGCCACCACGTCGTCCGCGGTCGAGACCGTGTGGACCACCTCGACGAGCTTCATCACCGGCGCCGGGTTGAAGAAGTGCATGCCGACGACGTCGCGCGGGCGCTCGGTCGCGGCA
>JBMOMI010000521.1:0-2831 GCA_049325235.1 Actinomycetota bacterium
GGTGCGCCACCCGGGAGCCGAGCAGCACGTACCCGGCCCAGCAGGCTCCGGCGGCCAGCGCGAGCAGCACGCCGACGACGTCCAGGCCGGACGTCGACGGGTTGGTCAGCACCAGGACCCCGGACGCCGCCAGGCCCACCCACAGCAGGTCCAGCAGCCGCCGCGACCCGGCGACGGCCACGGCGAGCGGCCCGACGAGCTCGAGGGCCACGGTCGCACCGAGCGGGATGCGCTCGAGCGCCAGGTAGAAGAACAGGTTCATCGCCCCGAGCACGGTGCCGAACGCGACGACGGCGCCCAGCGACGACCGCGCCGGCGGCCGGCGCCAGCACCGGGCCGCCACCCACAGCACGACCGCGCCGATGCCCATCCGCAGCGCCAGGACGCCGGGCGCCCCCAGGTCGTCGAACAGGCGGGTCGCCACCGCCGAGCCGGTCTGCAGGATCACGGCCCCGGCGACGATGAGCAGCTGCGGCGGCACGGCGGCGCCGAGCCTGCTCCGGCGCGCGGCGAGGTCCCCCGGGGTCACCCGCGGCAGGGTAGGCGGTGCGCGACAATGGGCCGATGACCGCCCCAGGACGGCTCGTGCTCGCCGCCACGCCGATCGGGGACCCCCACGACGCCTCCCCCCGCCTCGTCCGCCTGCTGGCGGAGGCCCACGTCGTCGCCGCCGAGGACACCCGCCGCCTGCGTCGCCTGTGCGCCGCGCTCGGCGTCACGCCGGCCGGCCGCGTGGTGAGCCACCACGACCACAACGAGTCCGGCCGGGCGGCCGACCTCGTCGCCGAGGCCCGTTCCGGCGCGACGGTCCTGCTCGTCACCGACGCCGGCATGCCGGGGGTCTCCGACCCCGGCTTCCGCGTCGTCCAGGCGGCGGTGGACGCCGGCGTCCCCGTCACCGCGGCGCCCGGGCCCTCCGCCGTGCTCGCCGCTCTCGCGGTCAGCGGGCTGCCCACCGACCGGTTCTGCTTCGAGGGCTTCCTCCCGCGGCGGGACGGCGAGCGCAGGCGGGCGCTGGCCGCGCTCGCCCGCGAACGGCGGACGATGGTGTTCTTCGAGGCCCCGCACCGGCTGGCGCCGATGCTCGAGGCGCTCGTCGAGGCCTTCGGCGCGGACCGGCCCGCGGCCGTCTGCCGGGAGCTGACCAAGACGTACGAGGAGGTCCGGCGCGCGCCGCTGGGGGAGCTCGCCGAGTGGGCGAGCGGGGGCGCCGTGCGCGGTGAGATCACCGTCGTGGTGGGCGGTGCCACGCCGGCGCCGCCGCGCCCCGCCGACCTCCTGCCCGAGGTGCTGGACCTGCTGGCGGACGGCGTCCGGCTCAAGGACGCGGTCAGCGAGGTGGCCGGGCGCCACGAGGTGCACAAGCGCGACCTGTACGACGCGGCGCTCGCGGCCCGTCCCCGGTAGCGGCCCGCCGCGGGTAGCGGCTCGGCGCGGTTCGGGCCGGATAGCCTCGGGCGATGGAGTTCCGCCGCATCCCGGGGCTGCCGCCCTACGTCTTCACCATCATCGACGGGTTGAAGGTCGAGGCCCGGCGGGCCGGGCGCGACGTCGTCGACCTGGGCTTCGGCAACCCCGACATCCCTTCCCCGGCGGTCGCGGTGGACAAGCTCGCGGAGGCCGCGCGCAACCCGCGCAACCACCGGTACTCCTCCTCCCGGGGCATCCCGCGGCTGCGGCAGGCGGTCGCCGACCTGTACGCCCGGCGCTTCGGCGTCCAGCTGGACCCCGAGACGCAGGTGATCAGCACGATCGGCGCCAAGGAGGGGTTCAGCCACCTCATGTGGGTGCTGCTGCAGCCCGGGGACGCCGCGCTCGTCCCCAGCCCGTCGTACCCGATCCACATCTGGGGGCCGTACTTCGCGGGCGCCGACGCGCGCCAGGTACCCATCGGCCCGACCGAGGACGGCACCGGCGCCCACGACTACGTGGCCAACGTCATGGAGGCATGGGAGTTCGGGTGGCCGAAGCCGCGTGTCGTCGTCCTGTCGTTCCCGCACAACCCCACGACCGCGACGGTCGAGCTCGCCGACCTGCAGCGCCTCGTCGACTGGGCGCGCGAGCGCGAGGTCGTGCTGGTGCACGACTTCGCTTACGCGGAAACGGCTTTCGACGGATGGATGCCGCCGTCCATCCTGCAGTGCGAGGGCGCCACGGAGGTCGCCGTCGAGCTGTACTCGATGACCAAGTCGTTCTCGATGGCCGGCTGGCGGATGGCGTTCCTGGTCGGCAACGCCGAGGTGGTCGCGGCGCTCGCGAAGCTGAAGAGCTACCTGGACTACGGCGCGTTCCAGCCGATCCAGATCGCGGCCACCGTCACGCTCAACGAGGCGGTCGACTACCCGCGCGAGGTCAACGCGGTCTACGAGCGCCGGCGCGATGCGCTGGTCGGGGGGCTGGCGCGAGCCGGCTGGGAGATCGACCGGCCGCGCGGCACGATGTTCGCGTGGGCCCGCATCCCCGAGCCCTACCGGCACCTGGGGTCGATCGACTTCGCGCGGCTGCTGGTCGAGGAGTGCGACGTGGCGACGTCCCCCGGCGTCGGGTTCGGCCCGCAGGGCGATGCCTACGTGCGCTTCGCGCTGATCGAGAACGAGCAGCGGATCGCCCAGGCGGCCCGCCAGCTGCGCCGCGGCCTCACCAAGCTCCCACCCCCGCGGTGATCACGGAATCCAGGCGTGATCAAGGAATCCGAGCGGACAGATTCCTTGATCGAGCCTGTCGCGCAAAGGCGCGCCTCACGTAGTTGATCTTGTGGGGTTGCGAGGGTGGGGTGGTGCCGCAGAACTTCATCGACTCGCGGGTGGGACAGCCGTTCTTGTTGCCGCCGG
>JBMOMI010000522.1:0-2831 GCA_049325235.1 Actinomycetota bacterium
GCGGGGCCGGTGAAGTACCGCCGCACGGCCAGGCCGGGCACTACCGCGACGTGCTCGTGAACCTGCGGCTGGCTGTGCGTGCCGGGAGCGTGATGCCGGAGGTCGGGGCCGGGAGCACTGGGAGTGGTCATGGGGGTGTCCAGCTTCACCGCGGTCCTGCCTCGCCGCCGTGGTAGGACTCGCCGGTGTCTCCGCCGCGCGCGGCTGCGCGGATCTGCTGCTTCGGGGCGCGCAGTCCGGTGGCCAGCACCTCGGCCAGCGCGTGGCGGCGCCGCACCAGCAGGATCGAGGCGAGGGCCAGGTAGACGGCGGCGACCACGATCCGGGTGACCCCGGCTAGGCCAGGAGGGGTGGTCCAGGCCGCGATGAACTGGACGGTGAACAAGGCGAGCAGCGACCACGCCCCGGCGCGGGTCAGCCGACCGCCGACGATCAGGGCGACTGCGAACACCGACTGTGCCGCGGTCAGCAGCAGCTCCTCGCGCTGCACTGCGTCCACCGGCAGTCCGCCCCACGACCCGGCGGAGACCGCGAACACCAGCGGCAGGACCCCGACCAGAAGGGTCCACTGGTTGATCTTGGAGGAGATCAGCGCGCCGAGCGCGGCGGCGGACTGCAGCTTCAGGGCGAGCAGCAGCACCGCGATGAACTCCGGTGTTTCCGAGGCCAGCGGCGCGACCCACTGAACCAGCAGGAACTCGCTGACGTTGAGCTGCTCGCCGGTGGCCACCAGGCTCTCCGCGAACGGCTCGGCAACAACAAGGATGATCCCGGCGGCGACTACCAGCATGAGGGCGGCGATCACCCGGCGGGCGCGCGCGGACAGTCTTGCCACCCGCGCCGCCGGACCGAACAGCTCCGACTCCTCCTCGTCCTCCGCATCGTCGCCGTCGAGCTCGTCCTCGACCGCCCGGACTCGCCACAGGTAGGCGCCGAAGATCGAGAACAGCACCACGGTGTCCACGATCGTCAGCGACGAGCGGAACGGGAAGGACAGCGCGTAGGCGCTCGCCACGGCGAGGAAGGCGAGTTCCACGACCTGCACTCGCTGTAGCTCGACCGCTGCGGGACGCCGGCCGTCGCTGGCTTCGTGAGTGCCGCGGCCGCTGCGCGAGGAGGCGCGCCGCATCGCCGCGATCGCGGCCAAGGCGACGACCGACCAGCCCACGCCGATCAGGAGCCGGTTGGCGCCGGTCATGTTCGCCAGCGCCAGCGGCGCGTAGGTGGCTGGGTCCTGCCCGGCCTTCCAGGCGAAGACGACGTCCACCGCGTACTCGGGCAGCACCGCGATCAGTGCCAGCAGTGCCAGCGCCAGGCCCTGCCCGATGTCCATCTCGGCGAGCTCGGTGCCCCAGGTGAGCAGGAACGCGGCACCGACCACGGCGGCGGCGAACGCCAGCGCGGCTACGACGGGCGGCACCTGCCAGCCGGCCAGGCGCAACACGAGGCCGGGCAGGCTGGCGACCACCGGCAGGGCCAGCCCGCCAGCCAGGCGAGTCATTCCACGTTCATTCATGACCAGTTCGCTGCCCTTCTTGGCGCATGCCGTCCCCGGGGGCCGCCCCGCCGGGGTCGTCGGCTGCGCGTAGCCCGGCCAGCAGGAGGAGGGCGGCTCCGGTGACGATCGCGGTGTCGGCCAGGTTGAAGGTGGGCCACCAGCCGGTGTGCAGATAGTCCGTGACCACACCATCGGCGGCCCGGTCTGCGACGTTGGCGACGGCGCCGCCGAGGATGGCGGCCAGTGCCGTTGCTCGCCACCTGGACCCCGTGGCGGCGGTGCGCCAGGCCAGGACGGCGATCACAGCGGTGATCAGTCCCGTCACCACGAGCACCGCCGCGCTGGGCGCCTCGGCGGCGAGCGAGAACGCCACGCCGGGGTTGTAGGCCAGGCGCAGGTCCACCGGTCCGGCGTCGATGCCGCCGGCCGGTAAGGCCTGCTGGGCCCACGCTTTGGCTCCTAGGTCGATGCCGGCGACCGCCGCTGCGGCGACGTACAGCCCGGTGCGCCGGCGGGATTCCTGACGCCGACCGTCGGGGACGGGGTCGGCAGCACCGGCGGACGGCCCGACCGGGATCGGTGTCACCGGGAGGCGCCGACGGTCTGGGTCATCGGCGCGGCGGGCTCGACTGCCTGAGCGGGGGGCAGCGGCGTGGTACGGCCGGCTCGGACACCGTTGGCAATCACCACGACCTCGGCGACCTCGTGGACCAGGACGACCGCGGCCAGGCCGAGGATGCCGAACAGCGCCAGCGGCATCAGCACGGTCACGATGGCCAGCGACAGGGCGACGTTCTGCAGCATGATCCGCCGAGCGCGGCAGGCGTGGGTGAACGCTTGCGGCAGGTGCCGCAGGTCCTCGCCCATCAGGGCGACGTCGGCCGTCTCGATCGCGACGTCGGTGCCCATCGCGCCCATCGCGATGCCCAGGTCGGCGGTGGCCAGGGCGGGCGCGTCGTTGACGCCGTCGCCCACCATCGCGGTGGCGTGCTGTTCGCGCAGCCGAGCGACCAGGGCGGCCTTGTCCTCCGGACGCAGCTCGGCGTGCACGGCGTCGATGCCGGCCTGAGCGGCCAGCGCGGTCGCGGTGGCGGTGTTGTCGCCGGTGAGCATCGCGACGTGGTATCCGTCCCGGCGCAGCCGGGCGACCACCTCGGGAGCCTCCGGGCGCAGCTCGTCGCGGACCGCGACCACGCCGATCACCGCACCGTCCTGCTCGACCAGGACGGCGGTCGCCCCGGCGTGCTGCATCCGCTCCACATCCGCGGCGAGCGGGCCGGGCTCAAGCCAGCCGGGGCGGCCGAGGCGGACCGGCCGGCCGTCGATGTGGCCG
>JBMOMI010000523.1:0-2830 GCA_049325235.1 Actinomycetota bacterium
TGCGCGCTCTGCTGGCGCTGGGGACCTCCCCGGACGACGTCCTGGACCGGATCGGGGCCCGCTCGCCCGGCGCGGTCCGTGGCCGGGCGCTGCTGGAGGACCTGGGCGCCGGCTCCGGCGGGCTCAGCGCCCGTCGTGCCGCTGGCTCCGTTTGCCGGTGAGCCGGTACGCGTCGAACACGCCGTCGACGCGGCGGACGGCGTTCATCACGTGCCCGAGGTGCTTGGGGTCGGCCATCTCGAACGCGAACTTCGAGATCGCGACGCGGTCGCGCGACGTCGTAACGGTCGCGGACAGGATGTTGACGTGGTTGTCGGACAGCACGCGGGTGATGTCGGACAGCAGCCGGGAGCGGTCGAGCGCCTCGACCTGGATCTGCACGAGGAAGACGCTGGCCGACCCCGGAGACCAGTCGACCTCGACCACCCGGTCCGGCTGGGCCAGCAGCCCGGCGACGTTGCCGCAGTCCTGCCGGTGCACGGAGACCCCGTGGCCGCGGGTGACGAAGCCCATGATCGGGTCACCGGGCACCGGCGTGCAGCACCGCGCGAGCTTGACCCACACGTCGTCGACGCCCTTGACGACGACCCCCGGGTCGCCCGTGCGGGGACGTCGGGCGCGCTGGCTGGGCAGGGTGGCCTCGGCCAGGTCCTCCTCGGCGCCGTCGGCCCCACCGAGGCTGGCGACGAGCCGCTCGACGACGTGGGTGGCCGACACGTGGCCCTCCCCGACGGCGGCGTAGAGCGCGGAGACGTCGTGGTAGCGCATCTCGTTCGCCAGGGCGACGAGCGCCTCGTGCGACATCAGCCGCTGGATCGGCAGGTGCTGCTTGCGCATCGCCTTGGCGATGGCCGCCTTGCCCTCCTCGATCGCCTCCTCGCGGCGCTCCTTGGAGAACCACTGCCGGATCTTGTTGCGGGCGCGCGGGCTCTTGACGAACGTCAGCCAGTCGCGGCTGGGCCCGGCGCCCTCCACCTTGGACGTCAGGACCTCGACGACGTCCCCGTTCTCCAGCTCGGACTCCAGCGGCACCAGCCGGCCGTTGACCCGGGCGCCCATCGTGCGGTGCCCGACCTCGGTGTGCACGGCGTAGGCGAAGTCGACCGGGGTCGCGCCGTGGGGCAGCGCGATGACCGCGCCCTTGGGGGTGAAGACGTAGACCTCGCGGGCGTTCATCTCGAACCGCAGCGAGTCGAGGAACTCGCCGGGGTCCTCGGTCTCGCGCTGCCAGTCGAGCAGCTGGCGCAGCCACGCCATGTCGTTGACCGTGCCGGTGTCGCGGCCGGTGCGACCGCCGGTCACCGCCAGGTCCTTGTACTTCCAGTGCGCGGCGACGCCGTACTCGGCGCGGCGGTGCATCTCGTGGGTGCGGATCTGGATCTCGACCGGCTTGCCGTTCGGCCCGATGACCGTCGTGTGCAACGACTGGTACATGTTGAACTTGGGCATCGCGATGTAGTCCTTGAACCGGCCGGGCACCGGGTTCCACCGCGCGTGCAGGGCTCCGAGGACGGCGTAGCAGTCCCGCACCGTGTCGACCAGGACCCGGACCCCCACCAGGTCGTAGATGTCGGCGAAGTCGCGGCCGCGCACGATCATCTTCTGGTACACGGAGTAGTAGTGCTTCGGGCGGCCGGTGACGACGGCCTTGATCCGGGCGTCTCGCAGGTCGGCGGCGATCTGCTCGCGCACGCCGGCCAGGTACTCCTCCCGCGCCGGTGCCCGCTCGGCGACCAGCCGGACGATCTCGTCGTGGACGCCCGGGTACAGGGTCGCGAACGACAGGTCCTCCAGCTCCCACTTGATCGTGTTCATCCCGAGGCGGTGCGCGAGCGGCGCGTAGATCTCCAGCGTCTCGCGGGCCTTGCGCTGGGCGGACTCCGGCGACACGTACCGCCACGTGCGGGCGTTGTGCAGCCGGTCGGCGAGCTTGATGACGAGCACCCGGATGTCGCGGGCCATCGCGACGACCATCTTGCGCACGGTCTCGGCCTGGGCCGCGTCGCCGTAGGTGACCTTGTCGAGCTTGGTGACGCCGTCGACGAGCATGGCGATCTCGTCGCCGAAGTCGCGGCGCAGCTTGTCCAGGGTGTAGTCGGTGTCCTCGACGGTGTCGTGCAGCAGCGCCGCCGCGAGGGTGGCCGGGGTCATGCCGAGCTCGGCGAGGATGGTCGTGACCGCGACCGGGTGGGTGATGTAGGGGTCACCGCTCTTGCGGCGCTGCCCCCGGTGGGCCTGCTCGGCGACGGCGTACGCCCGTTCCAGCACGCTCAGGTCGGCCTTGGGGTGGTTGGAGCGCACCGACCGCAGCAGCGGCTCCAGCACCGGGGAGACGGTGGTCGAGTGCCGGCCGAGACGGGCCAGGCGCCGCTTGAGCCCGACACCCCCGGTGTCGCCGGGCCGCGGGTCGGTGGCGGGCGCCTCGGCGGCAGGCAGCGGCGCGCCGGGCGGGGTCGTCACCTCGCCCCGGGTCACCACCTCGTCCGCCACCGGACCTCCTGCCCTCCCGCTCGCGCGGGCTCTCGGTGACGAGTCTACGGGCCCGCCCGCCCGGACCACCTCCCCACCGGTGATCATGGAATCCCGCCACCGTGATCATGGAATCCCGCCACCTGTGGACAACGCTCGCCGGCGTCCGGTCGCTTCCCGGCACCCTGTCCGCGTGGCCGTCCTTCTCCCGGAGCTGCCGGCCGAGCCGCTGCTCCCGTTCCGTCGCCGCGACCTGCCGGGCCTGTGCCTGAGCCGGCACGAGCTCGACGCGCTGCTGGCCGCCCGTCTGGTCGTCGAGCCGGTGCGTGGCGTCTACCTGGACGCCCGGGTCGCCGGCGAC
>JBMOMI010000524.1:0-2823 GCA_049325235.1 Actinomycetota bacterium
GCTTCGTCCTCGTCAGCCGCCCGGCCCCGCCGCCCGCGCCCACCGGTGCGGACAAGACGACGCTGCTCGTGCATTTGCCGCACGACCACGCCGGCGCCCTGCTGGAGCTCCTCGAGCAGTTCGCCACGCGGGGGGTGAACCTCACGCGGATCGAGTCCCGCCCCCGCGGCGACGCCCTCGGCCAGTACGCGTTCTCCATCGACTGCGAGGGGCACGTCGCCGACGAGCGCGTCGCGGAAGCGCTGATGGGCCTGCACCGCGTGACGCCGCTGGTCCGGTTCCTCGGCTCCTACCCGCGGGCCGACGGCGTCAAGTCCGAGGTCACGACCGCGACGACCGACGGCGCGTTCACCCAGGCGCGGGCGTGGCTCCAGCGGCTGCGGGAGGGTCGGCTGTAGCGCCGGCGTCGAGGGCGTCCGGGACGCCGTCGGCGTCGGAGTCCGGCAGCAGCGGGTCGTCCACCCCGGCCCGCACCGCCTCCAGCTGCGCCGCCAGCGCCACGCCGCCGAGCAGCGCCACCCCGGTGACGTAGGCCCACAGCAGCAGCGCCATCACGGCGGTCAGCGGACCGTACGTCTCGCCGAACGCGTCGGACGTCGCCACGTACAGCGCGAGCAGCCCGGACGCCGCGAGCCAGCCGAGCACCGTCGCACCCGACCCGACCACCAGCCACGACATCCCCGGCTGCTGCCGGCGGGGGCTGTACCGGAACAGCGCGGTCACCGCCACCAGGAGAAGCGCCAGCCCCAGCGGCCACCGGCCCGCCTGCCAGGCGACCAGCCATGCGCCGTCCGCGGCGTAGACCTCGGCGACCGCCTCCGCGAGCGGCCGGCCGACGACGATCACGAGCAGCCCGGCAGCCAGCAGCGGGCCGGCGGTGAGCGAGAGGACCAGGGCCCGCGCGTACTTGGCGAGGGCCGGCCGGTCGCGGCCCGTGCCGTAGATCCGGTTGGCGCCGCGCTCCAGCTGGGCGAACGCCGCCGTCATCGACACCACGGCGGCGAGCAGGCCGCCGCCGACCGCCAGCTCGCTGACGTCCTCGGGCTCGGTCGCTCCCTCGGTGTCCTCCTCGCCGGCCGACGCCGCTCGCTCGACGGTCTGCGAGACGAGCTCGTCGCTGCTCCCGGGGCTCAGCGCCACCGCGGTGCGGGCCACCACCTCGGCCACCCGGTCGGCGCCGACGACGCCGGCGAGACCGGTCAGGGCGATGACCAGCGGCACGGTCGCGAGGGCGAGCTGCAGCCCGAACCCGCGCGCGTGGCTGAACCCGTCGCCGTACCGGAACCGGGTGAACGACTTCCGGACCAGCGACCACCCCCCGTGCCGGCGCAGCGCCTGCCGGGCGTCGGCGAACGACAGCTCCTCCCCCGCCATGCAGCGGGTCTCCGGTACCGGGCGGACCGAGCTCATCGCGGCGACCTCCTCACGGCACCGGCTCGGACGGCGGTGGAACACCCAGGGACGTCGCGTCGTCCCGGGCCCTGGCGACCGCCTCCCGAGGGTGCTCCCGCAGGTCCTGGACGCGCTCGGCGAAGGCGTGCCGCACGATGACCACCGCGGCGACGCCGTTGAGGGCGCCGAAGACCACGTCGCCGGGGAAGTGCATGCCCCGGTACATCCGCGCCACCGCCACCCCGAGCGGGACGGCGAGCATCGCCGCGACGACCACGACCCGGACCGCGCGGGACCGCACCCGGTGCGCGACCAGCAGCGCCAGCCCCAGCCACAGGGCCGTCGCCGCGCCGGTGTGCCCGGACGGGAAGCTGGACGTCGGTGGCGCCGGGTCCAGCCGTTCGACGTCCGGCCGTTCACGGCTCACGACGAGGGTGGTGAGCAGGAACACGCTGGCCTGCAGCGCCACGCCGCCCCACAGCAGCAGGGCCGGGATCCAACGCCGCCACAGCCACCGCAGCAGGAGCCCGATCCCTGCCGCGCCGGCGACGACGACCTCGGTGTCGGCGCTCCGCGAGGCCACGGCCGTCACGTCGTCCCAGACCGGCGTGCGCGCCGAGACCAGCGTCTCGACCACGGCCTGCCCGCCCTCGGCCAGCCCCGAGGCGGGCCCGTCGAGCAGCAGCCCCGCGCCCACCAGCACGCCGTACCAGGCCAGCGCCGGCAGGCCGACGAGCACCAGGAACCGTCGCCACAGCGGGGCGCCGGCGATCGGGTCCGACCGCTCAGCCGGCACGGGACGCCACCGCCCTCCGCTCCCCGGCGATCAGCCGCCGGGCGAGCAGCGTGAGGGCCAGCCCGAGAGCCACCCCGACCGTGACGTCGGTCAGGTAGTGGACGCCGAGCACGAGCCGGTCCAGCACCGCGACCGCCGCCACGAGGGCGCCGAGGGCGACGGCCGGCCCGGTGCGGCCGCGCCGGCGCAGCCACGGCCAGGCGAGGACGAGGAGCAGCCCCACGCCGAGGGTGGCGTTCAGCGCGTGACCGCTGGGCATCGAGTACCCCACCTCCACCGCGACCGGGTCACCCCAGATCGGGCGTGGCCGGGCGATGAGCACCTTGAGCCCGACGCCCAGCAGGCTGCCGGCCGCCATGGTGGCGCCGGCCACGACGGCGGCCCGTCGTCGTCCGGCGCGCCACGCCACCACGCAGCCGGCGGTCACCAGAGCGCGGAACGTCCACGGGTGCAGGGCGACGGCGACCACCTCCCCGACGGCGACCAGCGCGTCGGAGGACAGCGCGTGGTCGCGGAACCACCGGGCCACCGCGCGGTCGAGCCCGAACCCGGTGAGCCCCTCGCTGCCGGGCGGGGTCATCACAGCGCCGCCGGGACGCGCACGAGCAGGGCGCCGGGGTCCACGCGCATCCGCA
>JBMOMI010000525.1:0-2818 GCA_049325235.1 Actinomycetota bacterium
GGCTGCGCCGCATCACCCCCGAAGCCCTCAGCGCCTACGTCGCCGCCCTCCACCGGCGTGACAGCAACCGGCCCGACCCCGCGGCGTGAGGATCGCCCGTCCCCACCGGCCACACGCCCAGACGCCGTCCACAGATCCGGCCCCTCGCCGGCAGCGACCCAGATCGCGAGCCGAGCCTGTTGCCCAGCCGACCAGCCCGTTTCCAAGGGGTACCCGATGACCCTCGACCGGTACGGTCCGACGCCCGGCACCACCGTGGAGCAGATAGCCCAGGCCGCCCGCGCCCGTGGCATCTACGCCGACACCGCACACGATCATCGCGCGGACGGCGGCGCCGTCCTCGTCCACGCCCACCACGCGACCTGGGCCCTCTACCTCGACCCGGACACGATCCTGGGCTGGATCGCCGTACGCCTCGACGCCGACGGCGACGAGATCACCGGTACAGCCGGCTGGCTGGGAGCCAGCGACCTCGAACCCGAAACCATCGTGGCCAACCTGCTCGACCGCGACGAGCTCCCCACCGACCTGTGGCATCGCCAGCCGCCCGTCCCGACCCGCCACCGCTACGACCCGGACCCCCCGGACCGGGCCTACCTCGACTGCCCCGGCTGCTGAGATGTGGCCGAGGACCCGGCCTCCGATTACGCCCTCACCTCCGACCGCCGCGTCACCTCGGCAGCGGTCAGGTCGGCGGGTCCGCATAGTCTGCGATGCCGCGCCCGGTAATGTCCGGGCCAGGTCGACACCCGACGGCGGACCGCTGATCAGCAGCCACTGCGACACGACAGGGGATGAGCCGGTATGGCTGACGGCAGTGCCATCGAGTGGACCGAGGCCACGTGGAACCCGACCACCGGTTGCGACAGGGTCTCAGCAGGTTGCGACAACTGCTACGCGCTCACACTGGCGAAGCGGCTGAGGGCCATGGGGGCGGAGAAGTACCAGAACGACGGCGATCCACGCACGTCCGGACCCGGGTTCGGCGTGGCTATCCATCCAGACGCCATGGAACTGCCGTACCGGTGGCGGGCGCCACGCGTCGTGTTCGTGAACTCGATGAGCGACCTGTTCCACGCCAAGGTCCCGGTGGGGTTCATCCGCGACGTGTTCGACGTCATGCGTGACACCCCGCAGCACACCTACCAAGTACTGACCAAGCGATCCTTGCGGCTGCGGCGCCTCGGGGAGTCTCTGGACTGGCCCGACAACGTGTGGATGGGTGTGTCGGTGGAGGACACCAGCCAGTTGCGTCGCGTCGACGACTTGCGCGCCACCCCGGCCAGGGTGCGGTTCCTGTCGGCGGAGCCGCTGCTCGGCCCGCTGTTCACGCCTGCGGTGGCACTGGACCTGACCGGCATCGACTGGGTCATCACCGGGGGCGAGTCCGGCCCTCGAGCTCGTCCGTGCGACCCGGAGTGGGTGCGCGGCATCCGCGACGCGTGTGCTGGAGCTGGGATCGCCTTCTTCCACAAGCAGTGGGGTGGGCGAACCCCGAAGGCCGGCGGCCGGAAGCTGGACGGTCGCGAGCACTCCGACATGCCGGTTCGCGCGCTGGCCGGCATCTAGCTACTTCACGGTCGGACGGGATAGCCACGCGTGCTCGAGCCTGCTGGCGTTCCTCTCTTTCGGCGCAGCCTCTCCGCTGGCCACGAGCCTCTTCCATGCGGTGTTCACATGCATGTCACGGGCGGAGCCCAACGTCTCCCCGTACACCTCCTGTAGGTGGTCCCCGAGCCTCACACGGGTATGCGCACGAAGCAGCGTCCGCAGGTTCTCTGCTATGCCCTCCACCCACCGCGCTTCCAGCGCCGCCTGCCCCGTCTCCCACTCGCTCTCCTTGACCTCGCGCGCCAGATCGCTGGTGTACGAGCCACCGAACAGATCCTCGGGGTCAGCGGCGAGATCGGTCAGCAGCCCGTCGAGGTCCTCCTGCCAGCATGCGCGGCGCCACTCAGCGTTCGCCAGCGACACCTGCTCGTTGAACTTCCATGCGGCCATCGGCCAGCGTGAGAACAGCAGCAGGAGGAACAGTGGGCGGTGACCCGGCCGCCGTCGGACCGGGACCCCGAACGAGTCGAACCCAGTGGCGGCCCTCACCCGGCGCTGGAACTCCTGCGCGACTACGATGGCGGCCGCTGATGCGCTCGCCTCGTCACCGGTTGCGCGGGCGCGGCGAAACTCATCGCGCCACCACGTGTCCCCGAAGAATCCGTCGAGCCGAGCGAGTGTGGCGCTGGAGTCGGCCTCCTTCTCGTCGCCGGTCAGCAGGCCTCCGATGCGCCAGACGCTCTCCAGGTTCAGGTTGAGAAGCACTTCGGTCGGCTTGTCCGCGGTGCGGCCGAGCAGCTTGCCCGTCAGTGAGGTGTAGTTCAGCGCGGTGCCGAACGGGTCGAGAAACGAGAGCATGGGGTCGTCGCCGGCGATGGCGACCGCCTGGTCGACATACTCGGCCACGTCTCCGCGCCACACGGTGTACTTCATCCCAGGCGGCGCCTCGGCGTCGAGTGTTCGCCGCAGGTCCGCCGCGAACGCCGGGTCCTTCTCCGCGAACAGACATTCGACGTCGCGGTCCCATTGCGCCGTCGCCCGGGCGGTCTCGACCGCGAGCAGCGGCGAGCCGGGGGAGCCGTCCTCGTACCGCCCCGGACCGGCATAGCCGTCGAAGTACACGACCCGTCCGGTCCGCTTTCCGGCCATCGTGGCGAACACACGGGGATAGCGGGACAGGATGCCGTGCTTCAGGACAGCCGCAGCCTGCTTGCGCTGGAAGAACGCCTCGTTCGCGACCACACCCGCCCCCGTCTCACCACAGATC
>JBMOMI010000526.1:0-2816 GCA_049325235.1 Actinomycetota bacterium
GCCGGAGAGCGGCTGCCAGCCGGCGTTCCACGCGACGAAGAGGAAGCCGCCGGCGACGCCGAGGACGCTGGCGACGACGATGTCGACGACCCGCCAGCGCGGGCGCGTCGTCGACGTCCAGCCGGCGAGCCACAGCCCACCGAGCGCGAGGAGCAGGGCCGCGGGGACGGTCAGGTCGGCGAGCGGGCTGCCGAAGAGGCTGACGTCGTCCGGCAGGCCGACGGCCCAGACGAGGGCCCCCGCCACCACACCGGCGACGGCGGCGGCGACGGCCGCGCCCCGGGCGGATCGCTGGCGAGTGGTGTGCTGCTGGGTGGTGCTCACGGTGTCCTCCCATGGGTCACGGGAGGGGGGGCCTCCGCGGCCGGCGCGCTCGCGCCGTCCACGGGGACCCGAGAAAGCCCGACTCCCTCCACCGGTGCTAACCGGGTCAGGTTCGAAGGGTCTGCGGTGTCCCGCACTCTCAGCGCCCTGTCGGCGCTCCCCTGTCGTACGCCGCCACGGTACACCGCGCGGTTGCCGGTGCGGCAGCCCTGCGGCACGGTTGACGGCGTGGGAGCGATGGTGTGGAAGGTGATGGGCCTGGGCTCGGCGATCCTGGCGGGCGTCGCGGCGCGGAAGGTGCTGACGACCGCATGGCGCAAGGGAACCGGCGAGGACCCGCCGGCCAACCCCGAGTCGCCGGACACCACCTGGGGGCAGGCGATCGCGTGGGCCCTGGCGTCCGGCGCGGCGATCGGGCTGGCGCGGATGCTGGCCACGCGCAAGGCGGCCGACTACTACCGCAAGTCCTCCGGGCACCTGCCGCCCGGGCTGGAAGAGGTCCAGTAGCCCCCCACCCCTGCTCGTCGATCAAGGAATCCGCGTCGATCAAGGAACTCCGGTCGATCACGGACTCAGATCAGAACAGCGACAGCAGCCACCGCAGCACCGGCAGCAGCACCGGCGCGCTGACCAGGACGAGACCCAGCACCACGAGCACGGCCAGCCCCCTGGCCAGCGGCGACGGCTCGCCGCGGCGGGGCTGGCGCAGCGCTCTCAGGACCACCCGCCCATCGTCGCACGCGCCCGCCCGGTCAGAGCAGCGGCGAGGCCAGCGGGACGCCGGGCCGGTAGGCCAGGTGCACCGGGTTCGGGGCGTCGAGGACCACGAGGTCCGCCCGCGCGCCGACGCCGAGGTGCCCGACGTCGTCCCGCCGCAGGGCGCGCGCACCGCCGAGGGTGGCCGCGCGCAGCGCCTCGGCCGGCGTCATCCCCATCTCCCGCACCGCGAGCGCGATGCAGAACGGCATGGACGTCGTGAAGCACGTGCCGGGGTTGCAGTCGGTGGCCAGCGCGACGGTGATGCCGGCGTCGAGCAGGCGGCGGGCGTCCGGGTAGGGCGAGCGGGTGGAGAACTCGACACCCGGCAGCAGGGTGGCGACGGTGTCGCCGGTGGCGAGGGCGTCGACGTCCGCGTCGGACAGGAACGTGCAGTGGTCGATGCTGGCGGCGCCGAGCTCGACCGCGAGCTGCACCCCCGGCCCGGGGCCGAGCTGGTTGCCGTGCACCCGCAGGCCGAGTCCGGCGTCCCGCCCGGCGAGCAGGACGGCGCGAGCCTCGCCGGCGTCGAAGGCGTGCGGGGACGCCGGCTCGCAGAACACGTCCATCCACCGGGCGTGCGGCGCGCAGGCGGTGAGCATCTCTCCGGTGACGAGGTCCACGTAGTCCTCGCGGCGGGCGGCGTACTCGGCCGGCACGACGTGCGCCCCGAGGAACGTCGTCTCGATGGTGACCTCGCGCGCCAGGCGCAGCGCGCGCTCCTCGTCGGCGACGGTCAGCCCGTAGCCGCTCTTGACCTCCACGGTCGTGGTGCCCTGGGCGCGCATCTCCGCGACCAGCACCGCCAGGCGCGCCCGCAGCTCGTCGTCGGACGCGGCCCGGGTCGCGGCCACCGTCGACGCGATGCCGCCGCCGTCGTAGCGCGCGCCGCGCATCCGTGCGGCGAACTCCGCGGACCGGTCCCCGGCGAACACCAGGTGGGAGTGCGAGTCCACGAAGCCCGGGACGACGGCCCGGCCGCCGGCGTCCACGCGCTCGTCGGCGGCAGGGGCCCCGCGCGCCGGCCCGGCCCAGGCGACGCGCCCGGCGTCCACGACGAGGGCGGCGTCGGTGAGCGTGCCCAGGTCGTCGTCGTTCGTGACGAGCTCGGCGATGCCGGTGACGAGCGTGCTCACGGGTTCTCCCACAAGGGATTGATGGCGGCGGCCAGGAGGTGCCCGACGTCCCCGAGGCGGTGCCGGCCCTGGTCGACGACGACCCGGCCGCCGACGACGACCGTGCACACGTCGGCGGCGGTGGCGGCCATCACCGCCTGTGCCGGTGCGGCACCGGCGGTGCGCACGGTGTCGAGCCGGACGGCGACGAGGTCGGCGACGGCCCCGGGCGCGATCCGGCCGGCGCCCGGGCGGCCGATCGACCGGTGGCCGCTGCGCGTCAGTGCGTCGACGAGCTCGGCGGGCGTGAACCTGCCCCGCTGCCCGGACGCGAGCCGCTCGTGCGCCTCGAGCAGCCGCGCCTCGCCGAGGAGGTCGACGGTGGCGTGCTGGTCGCTGCCGAGGCACAGCGGCGCGCCGGCGTCGGCGAGTGCCCGGGCGGGACCGATGCCGTCGGCCAGGTCGGCCTCGGTGCTGGGGCAGAAGCACGCGGTCGTCGCGGCCCCGCCCAGCAGGCGGACGTCGCCGGGCGTCAGGTGCGTGGCGTGGACGGCCGTGGTCGCCGGCCCGAGCGCGCCGGCGTCCGACAGGAGCTCGGTGGGCGTGCGGCCGTGGACGGCG
>JBMOMI010000527.1:0-2810 GCA_049325235.1 Actinomycetota bacterium
ATCAGCCTCCTCCGAATCGCCGGCTGGACCAACATCGCCCAAGCGCTCCGACATCACGCCAGAGACACCACCCGGCCCGTCAACCTGCTGCTGACCTCATGAAACACGACTTTGCCGGAGCCCTGCGCTGTCGGTGAGCTCGGTGCAGGCCAGCGCCTCGTCGAGCAGGCGACGGATGGCGGGCGCGCCGATCGCGCGGTTCTCCGCGCCGACCCTGCGTTGGAACAGGATCGGCAGCGGCGGGTTGAAGATGCGCTCGTGGTAGTCGTAGGCCGCCACCAAAGGGACCGCTCCGCCCTCGTCGCGGACTCGGCAGATGACGGCGGACAGCACGTCGGCCAGTTCTGGGCAGACGACGAGCAGGCGTTCGGTGTCGGTCTTGGACGGGGCGATGTGCAGCAGCGGCACCAGTTCCCCGCTGCCCGGCACCCGGTATTGCACCAGGCTGGGGTGGGTCAGTTCGGTCAGTTCCTCGACCCGGATGCCGGTCAGGCGCAGCACCTGCACGGCCGCCCACGCCCAGAAGGCCCGCTGTTCATGGCGGGTCAGGTTACGGCGCCGGCCGTCGGCGTCCTCGGCCCAGACGTTGGCCGGCGCGCGGGTGGTGACCGCGCGGCGCAGGGCGGGTTCGCCGGTGGTGAAGACCTGCCCGGGCTCTGCGTCGCGGGCGGCGGCGAGGTGCTGCGCGGCCTGGGTGTGTCGGCGCTCGACCGCCGCGGTCAGGGCGGGCAGCACCGGTAGGCGTTCTCGGGTGCGTTGGTCCATGCGGGACTTGCGGCGGGAGGCCTGGGCGCGGTGCGCGATCTCGCCCGCTTTGATCGGACACGGTACCGCCCACGGTCCCCAGCGGGCCGGGTCGTCGGTGGCCCACTGGGCCAGGTCGAGGTAGAAGCTGCGCACCGCCGTCAGGCAGTTCGTGGCGCTGTGCCGCGCGCTGGCAACGTCTCGGACGCTGCCGTCGGCCTGGGCACGGCGGGTGGTCTTCAGCTGCACGCGTTGTTTCCAGGCGGCGGCGACCGGCGCGGGCAGGTGCAGCGAGTCGATGCCGGGATTGTGCAACTCGAGGTCACGCCAGAACAGCCGTCCCAGGGTGTCGGCCAGCCGGACCAGGGAGACGTGGTCGATGCCGGTCTGGCGTTCGGTCAGGTAGTCGATCAGCAGGTCACGCACCGGTCGGTGCTCGATGCCGCAGCGGTCGACGAGCTGGGTCACGCTCAGCTGCCGGTCGCCGGCGAGCGCCTGCACGGTCGGCGCGGACGTGTCGCCGAGCACGCCGACCGCGTGCAGCAGCTGGTAGAAGTACGGGCTCTTGTGGGCGGTCAGCGTGCATACCTGTCCGGCCACGTCGAGCAGTTCCAGACAGTCGCCGACGGTGATCTCGGTGACGAGTCCGCCCTTGGCGGCCAGGATCGCCGCGATACGGTGCACCGCGACCCGAGTGGTGGATTCCCCGACCGGGCTGGCTTGGCATCGTGCGGCCAGCTCGCCGAACCCGGCCGGATCACGAGTGCGTGCCACCTCGCTCGCCAACCGCTTCGGGGTGGCCGTGGTGAGCAGCCACGCCAGCCCAGGGCATATCACGCCGGCACAGATCAACGACAGCAGCCCGGCGCCCAGCACCGTGGTGTCGAAGCGGCAGTCGAACGACGTGCTGGCCTTGCGCCACCGCACGGGTAGACGCCGCCAATCTGTCCGCCCGTCGTCCTCGGCGCCGCTGGCCAGCCACCGCTGCTGCCAGCTGTCACCGGGCTGGGTCGCCAGCCAGTCCAACACGATGCGCACCCCGCGGCGCCGGTTGTCCTCCCCACCGGGAGTGTCGGCTACGAACGGTGCCGTCGACAGCCTGCGGTTTACCGCGGGTCGTGGCATCAGGGTCTCCGCCCAGCCCAGCGCGGACGGTCGCGCCGGGAACCGTTGCCGCAACGCGGCCGGCCGTCCCGCCGTCGGCGGCACCGTGGACAACGCCGTGGTCCCGGTCGCCGGCCGGGCGCCGGAGCCTGCGCTGACCGTGGTCACCGGTCGGTGCCGAACAGCACATCCAGCGATTCGGGCCGGTAGCGCAGCGACGGCGCCACGGTGGTGGTTTCATCCCCGCGGCCGGTGCCACGCGCGTGGAAGGCGAGCACATTGGCGATCACGTCTTCGGGCACCGGCGAGACGTAGATCTGAGTCGTGCTCAGCTGGGCGTGACCCAAGACCCACTGCACGTCGGTCAGCGGCACCTGCGGGTCGCGGGCCATCCGGTACGCCGCCGTGTGACGAAGATCGTGAAGGGACCAGTTCGCGCCCACCGTGGCGCCGGTGCGGGTGAACATCCGATACGCGGCGTGATAGCTCAACGCCCGCAGCGGGCGCCGCAGCGTCCACCACAACGGCTGATCCGGTCCGGCCGGTACGTGGTCGTGCATCTGCGCCTGGTAGAGGCGCAGCCACACGAACGCGTCCGGCGATGCCGGCAGCTGCTGCAACGCCCGCGACCCCTTACGAACCACGGTAATCAGCTGCTGTCCCGGGTCGGCGTCGGCGACCGTGGCGCCCAACAGCTCCGAGGCTCGCGCACCGGTCGAGATCCAGAACGCCACCAGAGCCCGGTCGCGGTGCGAGCCCAGCGCGGCGAACAACTCATCGAACTTCTCATCGGGGATCCGCCGTGGTGTCCGCGCCACCAGCCGCGGCCGATACAGCCCCAGGGCTCCGGCAAAGTCGTGTTTCATGAGGTCAGCAGCAGGTTGACGGGCCGGGTGGTGTCTCTGGCGTGATGTCGGAGCGCTTGGGCGATGTTGGTCCAGCCGGCGATTCGGAGGAGGCTG
>JBMOMI010000528.1:0-2808 GCA_049325235.1 Actinomycetota bacterium
GTGCGGCGCGAGGGTGGTGATCTGTGATGGCCGTCGGGTCCAAGGACCTCACGCCGGCGCAGCTTCGCACGTTCGAGGACGAGCGCCTCGCCGACGAGCTGCGCAAGGCCAAGGAGGAGCTGTTCAACCTCCGCTTCCAGTCGGCCACCGGCCAGCTGGAGAACCACGGCCGGCTCAAGGCGGTCCGGCGCGACATCGCTCGGATCTACACGATCATGCGCGAGCGCGAGCTCGGCATCGGCGAGATCGAGGCTGGCCAGTGAGCGAGAAGACCGGCAACGGAGAGACCATGGAGAAGCAGCGTCCGTACCGCAAGACGCGGCGCGGCTACGTCGTCAGCGACAAGATGGACAAGACCATCGTCGTCGCCGTCGAGGACCGCGTGAAGCACCCGCTGTACGGCAAGGTCGTCCGGCGCACGAGCAAGGTGAAGGCGCACGACGAGGCCGGCACGGCCGGCATCGGCGACCTGGTCGTCATCATGGAGACCCGGCCGCTGTCCGCCACGAAGCGGTGGCGCCTCGTCGAGGTGCTCGAGAAGGCGAAGTAGTGATCCGAGCGAAGCGAGCATCACTGCTTCGCAGGAAAGACAGTCGGTCGACGGCGTCGGCCGTCCACGAAGGGAACCGGTAGTGATCCAGCAGGAGTCGCGGCTGAAGGTCGCCGACAACACGGGTGCCAAGGAGATCCTGTGCATCCGTGTGCTCGGCGGCTCCGGGCGCCGGTACGCCGGCATCGGCGACGTCATCGTGGCGACCGTCAAGGACGCCATCCCCGGCGGCAACGTCAAGAAGGGCGACGTCGTCAAGGCCGTCGTGGTGCGCACCCGCAAGGAGCGCCGCCGCCCGGACGGCTCGTACATCAAGTTCGACGAGAACGCCGCGGTGATCCTGCGGGCGGACGGCGACCCGCGGGGCACCCGCATCTTCGGTCCCGTCGGCCGCGAGCTGCGGGACAAGAAGTTCATGAAGATCATCTCGCTCGCCCCGGAGGTGCTCTGAGATGGCGAAGCTGAAGATCAAGAAGGGCGACCTCGTCCAGGTGATCACCGGCGCGTCGCAGGCCAACGGCGGCGACCGCGGCAAGCAGGGCAAGGTCATCGCGGTCTACCCCGACACGCAGCGCGTGCTGGTCGAGGGCGTCAACCGGGTCAAGAAGCACCGCAAGGTCGGCAGCACCGGCCGCGGTGCGCGCACCGGTGGCATCGAGACGCACGAGGCCCCGCTGCACATCAGCAACGTGATGCTGGTCGACCCGGAGACCAAGAAGCCGACCCGGGTCGGCTACCGCACCGAGACGGTCGAGCGCGACGGCCGCCAGCGGACCGTCCGCGTCCGCGTGGCCAAGCGCTCCGGTAAGGACATCTGAGATGACGCAGACCACCTCGTCCGTCACCTACGTCGGCCCGCGCCTGAAGGCCCGGTACCGCGAGGAGATCGTGCCCGCCCTGCGTGAGCAGTTCGGGTACGCCAACGTCATGCAGGTGCCCGGCCTGGTCAAGGTCGTGGTGAACATGGGTGTCGGGGACGCCGCGCGCGACTCCAAGCTCATCGAGGGCGCCGTGCGCGACCTGGCGACGATCACCGGGCAGAAGCCGGCGGTGACCAAGGCCCGCAAGTCCATCGCGCAGTTCAAGCTCCGCGAGGGGATGCCGATCGGCGCCCACGCGACGCTGCGCGGCGACCGCATGTGGGAGTTCCTCGACCGGCTGCTGTCCATCGCGCTGCCGCGGATCCGCGACTTCCGTGGCCTGTCGCCGAAGCAGTTCGACGGCAACGGCAACTACACGTTCGGTCTCAACGAGCAGTCGATGTTCCACGAGATCGACCAGGACCGCATCGACCGCGTCCGCGGGATGGACATCACGGTCGTGACGACAGCCAAGACGGACGACGAGGGGCGTGCCCTGCTGCGCCGGCTCGGCTTCCCCTTCAAGGAGGACTGAGGAGTGGCGAAGAAGGCGCTGATCGCCAAGGCCGCGCGCAAGCCGAAGTTCGGCGTGCGGGCCTACACGCGGTGCCAGCGGTGCGGGCGCCCGCACTCGGTGTACCGCAAGTTCGGGCTGTGCCGGGTGTGCCTGCGTGAGATGGCCCACCGCGGCGAGCTTCCGGGCGTCACCAAGAGCAGCTGGTAACGACTACGCCGCAGGTCCGGTGCCGACCGGCGCAGGAAACCACGGCGAGGAAGGGCGGAGAAGCCCGATGACCATGACAGACCCCATCGCGGACATGCTGACCCGCGTGCGGAACGCCAACGCGGCGTACCACGACTCGGTCACCATGCCGTACAGCAAGCTGAAGTCCCGGATCGCCGAGATCCTCCAGGCCGAGGGCTACATCGCCGGCTGGCGCGTCGAGGACGCCGAGGTCGGCAAGAAGCTCACGATCGACCTGAAGTTCGGCCCGAACCGGGAGCGGTCGATCGCCGGTATCCGGCGCGTCAGCAAGCCCGGCCTGCGGGTGTACGCCAAGTCGACCAACCTGCCCCGGGTCCTGGGCGGCCTCGGCGTCGCGATCATCTCGACGTCGTCCGGCCTGCTCACCGACCGGCAGGCCGCCAAGCAGGGCGTGGGCGGGGAAGTCCTCGCCTACGTCTGGTGAGACGGGAGGAAGCGCAACCATGTCCCGCATCGGCAGGCAGCCCGTCCAGGTCCCGTCCGGCGTCGAGGTGACCATCGACGGCCAGACCGTGAACGTGAAGGGTCCCAAGGGGTCCCTGCAGCACACGGTCGCGGCGCCCATCGAGGTCACGCGCGCCGAGGACGGTGCCGTCACCGTCACCCGGCCGGACGACACGCGCGAGTCGCGG
>JBMOMI010000529.1:0-2805 GCA_049325235.1 Actinomycetota bacterium
GGGCTGGGCCACCGTGACGGACGACCCGGCCGCCGTCGCGGACGCCGAGCGCCGGTACGCCGAGCGCTACCGGACGCCACGGCCCAACCCCGAGCGCGTCGTCGTCCGGATCGAGGTGGACACCGTCCTCGGCGGGCTGCAGGGCGCGGCCCGCCGGTAGCGTCCCCCGGGGCGACGAGGAAGGGGGAAGGATGTCCATCGGCTTCCAGGTGACGTTCGACGCCGCGGACCCGGACGCGCTGGCCCGCTTCTGGGCCGTGGCCCTGGACTACCGGCTGCAGCCGCCGCCAACTGGGTTCGACAGCTGGGACGCATGGGCCGCGGAGGTGGGAATCCCTCCGGAGCACCGGAACGACATGTCCGCGGGCCCCGACCACGACCGGAGCCTCGTGCGCGCGCACGTCGAACGGCTCGTGGCCGCCGGGGCGTCGGTGGTCGCCGAGCGCGAGCAGCGTGGAGAGTTCTGGATCGTCCTGCAGGATCCCGAGGGCAACGAGTTCTGCGTGCAGTAGCGCGCCCCGGGCAGGATGACGCCCGTGGAGATCGAGAGCACCGAGACCCTCCGCGCGTTGCTCGCGGCCGGCGCGCCGCTGGACGGGATGCGGCTGCAGTCGCTGGACCTCACCGGCCTCGAGGACGAGCTGCTCGCGAGGGACCCGGCCGGCGCGGTGGTGCTCGGCGGCGTCCTCACGCCCCGGCTGGAACGGCACCTGCGGCGCGGCGGCGCGATCGTCTTCCCCACGGTCACCGGCTGCCCCGTCAACCCGTACCGCAACCGGCTGTACACCGCCGAGGAGCTGTACGAGGGCCTGGACGCCGGCTACGACGCGACCCCGGACGCCCGCGCCTACGCGTGGGCCAAGGACGCCGCCTCCCGCCACGACATCCTCGCCACCATGCTGCGGGCGGTGCACGACGACTCCGTCTCGGACGCCCTCGTCGAGGCGCTCGCCGGGCACAGCGTCGTCGGGCTGATGGGCGGGCACGCCCTGCAGCGCGGCACCGCCGGCTACGCCGACGCGGCGAGGCTCGGCCGCGCGCTCGCCCGCCAGGGACACCTCGTCATCACCGGCGGCGGGCCCGGCGCGATGGAGGCGGCGAACCTCGGGGCGCGCCTGTCGGCCGCGGACGACGACGCGCTGGACGACGCGCTCGCCCGCCTCGCGTCGGTGCCGGACTTCGCCCCGGACGTCGCCGCCTGGGCGCGGGTCGCGCTCGACGTCCTGGAGGACCACCCCGCGCCGCACACGGTCGCGAGCGTCGGCGTGCCGACGTGGTTCTACGGCCACGAGCCGCCCAACGTGTTCTCCGGCCTCGTGGCGAAGTTCTTCTCCAACGCCCTGCGCGAGGACCTGCTGCTGGTCACCGTGACCGCCGGCGTCGTCTACCTCCCCGGGGCGGCCGGCACCGTGCAGGAGATCTTCCAGGCCGCCACCCCCGGGTACTACTCGAGCGACGGCGGGGTCCCGCTGGTCCTGCTGGGGCGCGAGCACTGGACGTCGCGCCTGCCGGCGTGGCGCCTGCTCACCGCGCTCGGCGCGGGGCGGCCGCTGGCCGACCGCGTCCACCTGCTCGACCGGCCCGACGACGCCGACGCGGTCCTGCGCGTGCTCGGGACGCCCGAGCGCACGCCGGCCCCGGTCGTCACTCGACGGCGACCATGACCTCCACGACGCGGTCGAGGAACGCGTCGACCTGCGCCTCGGAGTACCCGCGCGAGCCGCGGCGGGTCCGGAACACCGCGCGACGGACCTCGTCGACCGACATCGGCTCGCCGTCGTCGAAGTACCGCAGCAGCCGGTGGCACAGCTCGTCGACGTCGGCCGCGTCGTAGGCCGGACCGAAGCCGGTCCCCCGGTCGAAGCGCTCCCCGTCCGGCCGCTGCAGCCGGCCGCGCAGCACCCGGGCCCGTGCGGTCAGCCGCTCGAGGGCGGCGTCCGCGCCGAGCCGCTCCTTCAGCACCTCCTGCTCGCGCCGGGCGAACGCGTCCTCGAGCCGGTCGAGCGCGGCGTCCACCTGCCCGACGTCGTAGCCGCCCCGCACGAGGTCGAACCCCACCTGCCGGACGTCCCGCGACGTGAGGGAGGCATGCGTGCCCGCCTGCTCGTAGGCGACCCGGGCGCGGGCGAAGAACGCGTCGACCTGGTCGACGTCGTAGCCCTGGCCGAGTCGCCCGACGCGGTGGAAGCTGGTCGTGGTGGTGGTCGACACGAGGGTCATGGTGCCATCGCACCTCAGCCGGCGGCCGCCAACTGGCCGCAGGCGCCGTCGATGTCGCTGCCGCGGGTGTCCCGGACGGTCGTCGGGATGCCGTGGGCGCGCAACCGGGCGACGAACTCGGCCTGGACCGCCGGGTCGCTGGCGGTCCACCGCGACCCGGGCGTGGGGTTGAGCGGGATCGGGTTGACGTGCACCCACCCGCGCCCACGGGCGGTCAGCATGTCGGCGAGCAGGTCGGCCCGCCACGCCTGGTCGTTGACGTCCCGGATCAGCGCGTACTCGATGCTGACGCGGCGTCCGGTCGCATCGAAGTAGCGGCGGGCCGCGTCCAGCGCCTCGCCCGCCTTCCAGCGGGTGTTCACCGGTACGAGCTCGTCCCGCAGGCCGTCGTCCGGCGCGTGCAGCGACAGCGCAAGGGTCACCGGGATGCCTTCGGCGGCCAGCTTGTCGATCGCGGGGACGAGCCCGACCGTCGACATCGTGATGCCGCGTGCGGACATGCCGAGCCCGTCGGGAGCGGGAGCGGTCAGCCGCCGGATGGCGCCGATCGCGGCCCGGTAGTTGGCCAGCGCCTCCCCCATGCCC
>JBMOMI010000530.1:0-724 GCA_049325235.1 Actinomycetota bacterium
AGCGGGACGGACGCGATCGCGTCCGCGAACTGCTCGACGATGGCGAGCTCGACGGCTTCGCGCAGCGCTTCCTTGGTCCCGTAGTGGTGGACGATCAGGCCGACCGTCACGCCCGCCGCCGCGGCGACAGCGCGCAGGGAGGTGCCCTCGACTCCGTCCCGGGCAAACAGCTCGAGCGCGGCGTTTCGGATCCGCGCCTTGGCCGTGATGTCGTCCGCGCGCGCCGTCCCTGCGGACACCGGTCGCGCCATGTCTCGACCTCGTCCCTGGTGGAGTCCCGCGAGAGCCTCGTCGAACTCGTCGATCCTAACCGTTGCACGAGCGTATCGTTCATTGTACGGTTGTATAGCCACCGTGATCGCAAAGGAGCGAGCTCGTGCCCATGACGCCCAGCCCCGCCACCCTGGCGGGGGTCGACGTGGTGTCTCTGGCCGTGAACCTGCCGGGGCCGCTGGCGGCCGCTCGTCTCGCGTCGATGGGTGCGACGGTCACCAAGGTCGAGCCGCCGTGGGGCGACCCGCTCCGGGAGGTGGCGAGGAGCTGGTACGACGAGCTCGTCGCCGGCCAGGACGTCGTCACGCTCGACCTGAAGGAGCCGGCCGGCCGGGCAGCGCTGGAGGACCGGCTGGCTGGTGCCGACGTGCTGCTGACCTCGATGCGGCCCTCCGCGTTGCAGCGTCTCGAGCTGGCCGACAGCGTCGAGCGCCACGGTCTCGTCCTGGTC
>JBMOMI010000530.1:734-2799 GCA_049325235.1 Actinomycetota bacterium
TTACGACGGTGAACGCTCCGAGGAGGCCGGACACGACCTGACCTACCAGGCCGCCCGCGGCACGCTCACGCCGCCCACGATGCCGCTCGTGCCCTTCGTCGACGTCCTGGGAGCCGAGCGGTCGGTGACCGCGACGCTCGCCGGGCTGCGGCGGCGGACGGTCGAGGGCGGAGGCATCCGCGAGCGCGTCGTGCTCGACGACGCGGCCCTCGCCGCGTCGGCAGCAGTACGTCACGGGTTGACCGGTCCCGGCAACCCGCTCGGAGGGGGCCTACCCGGCTACGGCATCTACGCCACCAGTGACGGGTACGTCGCCGTGGGTGCGCTCGAACCGCACTTCGCCCGACGCCTCGCCGCGGCCGTCGGGACGACCCGCGAGGACCTCGCCGCCCGTTTCGCCACCGAGGGCAGCGCCCACTGGGTCGCCCTCGGCCATGACCGCGACATCCCGATCGTCGCCGTCGAGGACCTGTCCGGCGGTGGCCCCGGTCCCGGTTCCGCCCACGTCCCATCCACCACCAAGGGGATCCACCATGACTCGTGAACCCGTCATCGTCGACGCCGTGCGCACCCCGGTCGGCAAGCGCGGCGGACAGCTGCGCACCTGGCACCCCGTCGACCTGCTGGCGCACACCCTGTCCTACCTGACCGAGCGCACCGGCGTCGATCCCGACCTGCTCTCCGACGTCATCGTCGGCTGCGCCCTCCAGCGCGGCGAGCAGACCGGCAACGTCGCCCGCAACGCGTTGCTGGGTGCCGGCCTGCCCATCTCACTGCCCGGGACGACCGTGGACCGCCAGTGCGGGTCCGGCCAGCAGGCGGTCCACTTCGCCGCCCAGGCGATCAAGTCCGGCGAGTACGACTTCGCGATCGGTGCCGGGGTCGAGTCGATGAGCCGGGTGGACCTCGGTCCGCTCTTCGTCCCGGGCGGCGGCGGGGGGGACTGGTACGGCGAGCGGGCCCTCGCCCGGTTCGGCGGGCACCTGCCGGCTCAGGGACCCTCCGTCGAGCTGGTCGCAGCCAAGTGGGGTCTCACCCGTGAGCAGCTGGACGCGTTCAGCATCGAGAGCCACCGCCGGGCCGCCGCTGCGACAGACGCCGGCTACTTCGCCTCTGCGCTCGTTCCCCTCGACGGCACCGACAAGGACGGCTCGGTCGCCCCGATGACCCGCGACGAGGGCATCCGGGCCGACATCGACCCTGCACGGGTCGCAGCGCTGCCCCCCGTCTTCTCCCCGGACGGCGTCATCACGGCCGGGAACGCCTCGCAGGTGAGCGACGGCGCCGCGGCGCTCCTGGTGGCCGACCGTTCCGCGGCCGAGGCGGCCGGGCTGCGGCCCAGGGCCCGCATCGTCTCGATGGCGGTCGCCGCGGACGACCCGGTGCTGCAGTTCACCGCCATCGTCCCGGCCACGCAGAAGGCTCTCGACCAGGCTGGGCTGACCATCGGTGACATCGATCTGGTCGAGGTGAACGAGGCGTTCGCACCGGTCCCCCTGCTGTGGCTGGAGGAGTTCGGCTACCCCCAGGACCAGCTCAACGTCAACGGCGGGTCGATCGCTATCGGCCACCCGCTCGGCTCGACCGGCGCCCGGCTGCTCACCCTGCTCGTAGCCGAGCTCGAGCGCAGAGAGGCCAGGTACGGGCTGCTGACCATCTGCGAGGGCGGCGGCATGGCCAACGCGACCATCGTCGAACGCATCCACTGAGGGAGCAGCATGCAGATCAACGACCGCACCTTCCTCGTCACCGGCGGCGCCTCCGGGCTCGGCGGCGCGACCGCTGCCGCCCTGCTCGAGCGCGGCGCCCACGTGGTCGTCGCAGACCGTGCCGGGACGGCGCCGGCCGGGGCGGTGCTCGTCCAGACCGACGTCACCGACGCCAGTGCGGTGGCCCATGCCGTCGACGTCGCGACTCAGCAGCCGGGACCGCTGGCCGGAGTGGTCAACTGCGCCGGTATCGGCGTCGCGCAGAAGGTGCTTGACAGGTCCGGACCGCACCCGCTCGAGGACTTCATGAGGGTTCTCGAGGTGAACCTCGGCGGCACCTTCAACGTCATCCGGCT
>JBMOMI010000531.1:0-2798 GCA_049325235.1 Actinomycetota bacterium
GGGGGCACGACGGTGACCACGGCACTCACCGGGGGCACGGGAACCGGCGCGTCCGCCGGAGCCGTCACCGGCGCGGCCGGGACAGCGCCAGTCTGGTCAGGCGGGGAGCCGCCGGCGCTCGAGGGGGCCGGAGCCGCCTCGGCGGCGCGCAGCGGGGCTGACGCTGACGCCGGCTCGACGGCGGGGGCTGCGCACGCAGCAGCCAGGAGCGCGACAACGGCGCTGAGGGCAGGAGCGACGAGGCGGGAGGAGGCAGGCATCGCGGAGCAGCATGCGGTGCACTCCCCCGACCTACCAAATCCTGGAGAAAACGCTCACACGTCGTAGCGAACGAGGACCGGAGCATGGTCGCTCCATCGCTCTGCGTAGCTCGGTGCCCGGTCGACCCAGGCGTCCTGCGCGCGCTTGGCGAGCTCGGGGGTGGCGACCTGGTAGTCGATGCGCCAGCCCGCGTCGTTGTCGAACGCCTTGCCCCGCCACGACCACCACGAGTACGGCCCTGCGACGTCCCCGCGGGTCGCGGTCACGTGCGCCCGGACGACGTCCACCCACCCGAGCTCCCCGAACAGCCGGTCGAGCAGCGCCCGCTCGTCCGGCAGGAACCCGGATCTCGTCAGGTTCCCCCTCCAGTTCTTCAGGTCCGCCTCGCGGTGCGCGATGTTGAGGTCGCCGCAGACGAGCACGTGCCGGCCGTCGAGCCGCAGCTCCGCCATCCGGGCGAGCATCGCGTCGAGGAACGCCATCTTCTGCTGCTGGCGCGGCGTCCCGGCCTCGCCGGTGTGCACGTAGACGCTGACGACGGTCAGCGGCTCCCCCGCCGCGGTGACGACGTCCGCCTCCACCCACCGACCGGCGCCGGTGAACTCCGCCGGCCCGACGACGTCCCGCACCGCCGTGACCGGAAGCCGGCTCGCCACGGCGACACCGGCGCGGCCGCGCGTGCCGTCGTGGGTCGGCTCGCTGTGCGCGCAGTGCCAGCCGTCCCCCAGGTGCGCGCAGAGCACGTCGTCGGTGGCCCGTACCTCCTGCAGGCACAGGACGTCGGGCGCGGCCCGGTCGAGCCAGGCGCCCATCCCCCGCCGGTAGGCAGCGCGGATGCCGTTGACGTTCGCGGTGGCGACGGTGAGCACGGCCGGCATCGTAAGCGGCGCGTCAGGAGGTGAAACGGGCCCGCCACGGCGGCGGCTGCGCGGACCCCTCGGCGGTCCACAGCTCGACGGCGCGGCGGATGCGCCCCTCCTCCAGCCGGTAGGTGCCGTGGCACCAGTGCCGCACCCCGTCGTGGTCGACCGCGACCCGAGCGGCCGCCCGGTCCCCGTCGGAAAGCACCTCGACCACGTCGACCGACCAGCCCTCCGGGTAGGCCCGCTGCATCTGCAGGAAGGCGTCCCCGGTGAAGCGCTCGTCGGTGGCCGGCCACCGCACGTGCACGTGCGGGTGCAGGGCGCGGGCTGCCGCGTCCCAGTCCCGCGCCTGCATCGCCTCGAAGAACTGCCGGACGGCGCCGGCCGCGCTCGCTGTCATGCGCCCAGCATGACGTGGTAGGCACGTCCCCATGACCTACCTGGACGACGCCCGCGCGCTGGCCTCCGACCTCACCGAGCTGCGCCACACCCTGCACCGCCACCCGGAGATCGGCCTGGACCTGCCGGTGACCCAGAAGACCGTGCTGGACGCCCTGTCCGGCCTGGACCTGGAGGTCACCACGGGCACCGGGACGACGTCCGTCACCGCCGTGCTCCGCGGCACCGCCGACGTGCCGGACGACGAGCGTCGCGCCGTGCTGCTGCGCGGCGACATGGACGCCCTGCCGCTCGACGAGCAGGTCGACGTCCACTACCGCTCGCAGGTGGACGGCGCGATGCACGCCTGCGGTCACGACCAGCACACGACGATGCTGGCGGGCGCGGCGCGACTGCTCGCCGCGCGCCGCGACGAGCTGCCCGGCGACGTGGTGTTCATGTTCCAGCCCGGCGAGGAGGGCTTCGACGGCGCCGGCGTGATGATCGCCGAGGGCGTGCTGGACGCCGCCGGGCGCCGTCCGGACGCGGCCTGGGCCCTGCACGTGATGAGCGGCCTCGCGCCCCGCGGCACGGTCATCTCGCGCGGCGGCCCGTTGATGGCCGCGAGCAACGAGCTGCACGTGACGGTGCGCGGCGCCGGCGGGCACGGCTCCGCACCGCACAAGGCGATGGACCCGGTCCCGGTGGCGGCGTCGATGGTGACCGGGCTGCAGACGCTTGTGTCACGGCGCATCTCGCCGTTCGCGCCGGCCGTGCTCACCGTGGGCCAGTTCCACGCCGGCACCAAGGCCAACATCATCCCGGACAGCGCGATGTTCCAGGCCACGATCCGCTGCTTCGACGACGAGGTGCTCGAGACCCTCGACCGCGACACGGTGCGCTACTGCGAGGGTGTCGCCGCTGCCCACGGCGTCGAGGTGGACGCCGTTTTCCACCGCCAGTACCCCGTCACCGTCAACGACCCGGCCTCGGTGGACCTTGCGCAGCAGGTCGTCCAGCGCGTGCTCGGCGCCGACCGGTGGAGCACGATGGACGACCCGATCACCGGCTCGGAGGACTTCTCGCGCGTCCTGCACGCCGTCCCGGGCGCGATGCTCTTCCTCGGCGCGTGCCTGGAGGGGCGCAACTGGGAGGAGGCGCCGGACAACCACTCCCCCTACGCCGCGTTCGACGACAGCGTGCTGCCGGACGGCGCGGCGCTCTACGCCGAGCTCGCCGCGCGCTCCCTCACGCGCGCCTGACACCGGCCGGGCGGTGACGTCTATGCGTCGAGGT
>JBMOMI010000532.1:0-2795 GCA_049325235.1 Actinomycetota bacterium
CCGGGTTGCCGCGGCCGAGCAGCGCGACGGTGATCGCGTCGAAGCCGATTCCGGCCGAGATGCCGCCGGTGAGGGCCTTCTCCGTGCCCAGGATCTGGAACCCCCCGGCCAGCCCGGCCAGACCGCCTGCGAGCGCCATCGCGGTGAACGTCATCGACCCGGTGCGGATGCCGGCGGTGCGTGCGGCGGCCGGGTTGGCACCGACCGCGCGGAGCTTGAAGCCGAGCGTGCTGCGGTTCAGCAGCCACCAGACGGCGGCCGCGGCCGCGAGCGCCAGCAGCAGCCCGAGGTGCAGCCGCGACCAGCCACCCAGCAGCTGCGGCAGCGCGGCCGAGTCGGCGACGCGCGGGCTGATCGGGTCGTTGCGTCCGGGCCGCTGGAACGCGCTGGTGCTCAGCAGGAAGGCCAGCAGGAACCGGGCGATGTTGTTGAGCATGATCGTCGTGATGACCTCGTGCGCCCCGGTCCGGGCCTTGAGGACGCCCGGGATGCCGCCCCACAGCGCACCGAGCGCCATCGCCGCCAGGACCGCCACGACCATGTGGACGACGACGGGCAGCTGCCAGGCGAAGCCCACGTACGAGGCGCCGACCGCGCCGAGGATGATCTGCCCCTCGGCGCCGATGTTGAACAGGCCGGACCGGAAGGCCAGCCCGACGGCCAGACCGGCCGCGATCAGCGGGGCGGCGAAGACCAGGGACTCGGTCAGCGGCCGGATCGCCGCGGTCACCGTCCCCGCGCCGACGTCGACGATCGCGCCCTGGAACAGCGCCGCGTACGCCGAGCCGACGGCGTCCCAGACCGCGACGAGCGTGTCCGTGGGACGGGAGAAGAAGTACCGGGCGGCATCCTGCACGTCGGGGTCCGCGACGGCGATGAGGACGCCGCTGACGACGAGCGCCAGGAGCATCGACAGCGCCGTGAGGACGGCCGCGTCGACGAAGGCCCTGCGTCGTTCCGCGCGGTGGTCGGGCTCGGCGGGACCGGCGGTCTCCGGCTCGGCCGTGGTCACGGTCGTGCTCACGCGGCACCTCCAGGCTGCTGCGGGCCGGCCGGGCCCGGCACGTCACCGGACTCGGCGGACGCCATGGCGGTCGGCTCGGAGCGCGCCACCTGCTCCCGGGCCTCGTCGAGGGGGACGCCGGCCATCATCAGGCCGAGGACGTCGCGGGACGTGTCGGGGCCGACGATGCCGACGAAACGACCCCGGTACATCACCGCGATGCGGTCGGCGAGCGCCAGCACCTCGTCGAGCTCCGTCGACACGATGAAGACCGGTGTGCCGCGGTCGCGTTCGGCCACGATCCGGTTGTGCAGGAACTCGACCGACCCGACGTCGACGCCCCGGGTGGGCTGCGAGGCCACGAGGAGCTTCAGCGGCCGGGACATCTCGCGGGCCATCACCAGCTTCTGCTGGTTGCCGCCGGACAGCGAGCCGGCCGGGGCGTCGACCCCCTGGCACCGCACGTCGAACTCGTCGATCAGCTGCGCGGCCCGGGACCGGACGCGGGACGGCGACAGGGCGAGCCCGGACGCGAACGGCGCGCGGTCGAACGAGTTGAGGACGCAGTTCTCGGCCACGGTGAACGAGGCCACCAGCCCGTCGTGGGAGCGGTCCTCGGGGACGAACCCGACCGAGGCGTCGATGATCTCCTTGATCGAGCGGCCGAGGAGCTCCTCGCCGTCCAGTCGCACCGAACCCGTCACGTCCGGCTGCAGGCCGAGCAGCGCCTCCGCGAGCTCGGTCTGCCCGTTGCCCTGGACGCCGGCGACCGCGAAGATCTCGCCGCGGCGCACCTCGAACGACACGTGGTCCACGACCGTGTGGCCGCGCTCGTCGCGGACGGTGAGGTCCCGCACCTCGAGGGCCACGTCGCCCGGGGCGTAGGGCTCCTTGTCGACGGTGAGCTTCACGGTCCGGCCGACCATCATCGAGGCGAGCTCGGTCTCGCTGGCGTCCGGGGTGGCGGTGCCGACGACCTTGCCGCGACGGATGACGGTGATCCGGTCCGCGACCGCCCGCACCTCCCGCAGCTTGTGGGTGATGAAGACGATCGACGTGCCGGACGCCTTGAGCTCCCGCATGATCGCGATCAGCTCGTCGGTCTCCTGCGGGGTGAGGACGGCGGTCGGCTCGTCGAGGATCAGGACCCGGGCGTCCCGCGCGAGCGCCTTGATGATCTCGACGCGCTGCTGGACGCCGACCGGCAGCTCCTCGACGAGGGCGTCCGGGTCGACGTCCAGCCCGAACCGCTCGGACAGGCGGCGCACCTCCGCACGGGCGGCCTCGTGGTCCAGCACCCCTCCGGCGCGCGTGTGCTCGTACCCCAGCATGACGTTCTCGGCCACCGTGAACACCGGGACGAGCATGAAGTGCTGGTGCACCATGCCGATGCCGGCCGCGACGGCGTCCCCGGGGCCGGTGATCTGGATGGGCGTGCCGTCGACGAGGATCTCGCCGGCGTCCGGCCGGAGCAGGCCGTACAGCACGTTCATCAGCGTGCTCTTGCCGGCCCCGTTCTCCCCGAGCAGACAGTGGATCTCGCCCGGCTCCACCACCAGGTCGATCGAGTCGTTCGCGGTGAGGGCGCCGAAGCGCTTGGTGATACCGCGCAGCTCGAGCTTCACCGCGATGACCTCCCTGTCATCTGTGAACCCGCCACATGCATCCGGGGAGGAGGCCGGCGGGCCCCCTCCCCGGATGATGACACCAGCGGCTCAGGACTTCGGCGAACTCGGCGACTCCACCGTGATCTCGCCGTCGATGATCTGCTGGCGCAGCTCCTCGATCTCGG
>JBMOMI010000533.1:0-2793 GCA_049325235.1 Actinomycetota bacterium
CCGGCTGCGCGCCGCCGCCGGACGGGGCCGTGGCAGGCGACGACCCGGCGCCGGAGGGTCTCGGTCCCGGCTGGTCTCCGTCGCCGCTGCAGCCGGTCAGTACGGTCAGTACGGTCACCAGCACCGTCGCTGCGACGAACCGCGCGGCTCTCGTTGCGGGCACGACGACATCCCCCATTCGTCCGGATTGACATGATCGAGAGGCAGCGTAGTCGATCACTGGCTCGCCGAGCCCCTTGTGGGCGGAACTGCTCCAATCCCGGACTGGTACGGGGTGGCCCCGTTACGGACCTACTGGTGCGGGGCCACCCTGTACCAAAAGGGGCGGCGAGCGGAAAGAGACCGAGGTCACCCGCATCTGCCCCTCCCGCGAACGGTTACCTCTCAGTAGCCTCCGAGGACCGAGCCGCCGAGACTCCAGGGAGCCGACGTGCAGAAGATCCTCGACGCGATCATGTCCGGAACCGCCACGACGGAGGACTACGCCGCCCTCGAGGTGCCGGACCACTACCGCGCCGTCACGGTGCACAAGGACGAGGTGGACACGTTCGAGGGTCTGCCGACGAGCGAGAAGGACCCGCGCACAACGCTCCACGTCGAGGACGTCCCCACCCCCGAGCTGGGCCCGGGCGAGGCGATCGTCGCCGTGATGGCGAGCGCCATCAACTACAACACCGTGTGGACGTCGATCTTCGAGCCGGTGTCGACGTTCGGCTTCCTCGAGCGCTACGGCCGCACCTCACCGCTCGCCAAGCGGCACGACCTGCCGTACCACGTCGTCGGCTCCGACCTCGCCGGCGTCGTGCTGCGCACCGGCCCGGGCGTGCACGCCTGGAAGCCCGGCGACGAGGTGGTCGCCCACTGCCTGTCGGTCGAGCTCGAGCGACCGGAGGGCCACGACGACACGATGCTCGACCCGGAGCAGCGGATCTGGGGCTTCGAGACGAACTTCGGCGGCCTCGCGCAGCTCGCCCTGGTCAAGACCAACCAGCTGATGCCGAAGCCGGCGCACCTCACGTGGGAGGAGGCCGCCTGCCCGGGGCTGGTGAACTCCACCGCGTACCGGCAGCTCATCTCCAAGCACGGCGCCGCCCTCAAGCTCGGTGACACCGTGCTGATCTGGGGTGCCTCGGGCGGGCTCGGGTCGTACGCCACGCAGATGGCGCTCGCGGCCGGCGCGACCCCGGTCTGCGTCGTCTCCAGCCCTGACAAGGCGGAGATCTGCCGCTCGATGGGCGCCGAGCTCGTCATCGACCGCAAGGCCGAGGGCTTCCGGTTCTGGAAGGACGAGACGACCCAGGACCCCAAGGAGTGGAAGCGCTTCGGCGCCCGCATCCGTGAGCTCACCGGCGGCCGGGACGTCGACATCGTCTTCGAGCACCCGGGCCGGGAGACGTTCGGTGCGAGCGTCTACGTGGCCAAGCGGGGCGGCACGGTCGTCACCTGCGCGTCGACGTCCGGCTTCTGGCACGAGTACGACAACCGGTACCTCTGGATGAACCTCAAGCGCATCGTCGGCTCCCACTTCGCCAACTACCGCGAGGCGTGGGAGGCCAACGACCTCATCGCCCGCGGGCTGATCCACCCCACGCTGTCCAAGACCTACCCGCTGGAGCAGACCGGACAGGCCGCGTACGACGTCCACCAGAACCTGCACCAGGGCAAGGTCGGCGTGCTGGCCCTGGCGCCGGAGAGTGGGCTCGGCGTCCGGGACCCGGAGATGCGGGCACGTCACGAGAAGGCCATCAACCGTTTCCGCAACGTCTGAGTCACTAGGCTCGCTCGGGTGAGCGAGGACCGCCCGTCCCGGCTGGGTCGGATCAGGCGCCGCGTCGCCGGATGGCGTCGCCGCCGTCCGGACGACGTTCCCTCCCTGCCCGCGGCTGCCGGGCACCCGCACGGCCGGCGCGGCAGCGTGACCGGCGTCCCGACCCTGGACGACCTGCTCAACCCCTCGACGGACGGCGTCACGGCGGCGGGCGAGGCGGACACCTCCCTCGCCGAGCGGCCCGCGGTCGAGGCGGAGCCGCACGAGGGCAAGCCGTTCGGCGCTCCCGGCCGGCCGATCAACCGGGGTCACCCGTTCTACGTCGGCTTCGTCGGCGCGCTCGGCGTGCTCGTCGCCTGGGGCCTGGTCAACATGTTGGGCGCCATCTCGTCGGTGCTCACGCTGCTGGCCGTCGCGCTGTTCCTCGCGCTGGGGCTCGACCCGGTCGTGCGCTGGCTGCAGAGCCGCGGCGTCCCCCGGCCCGGCGCGATCCTCGCCGTGTTCCTCGGGGTGCTCGCGGTCTTCGCCGGGTTCATCTCCTCGGTGATCCCGCCCGTGGTCAACCAGGCGACCGAGCTCGCCTCCCAGCTGCCGCAGTACGTCGAGGACGCCCAGGCGGTGATCGACCGCACCGCCTGGCTCAACCAGGTCAACGAGCAGTACCAGGTGACCGAGCGGATCCAGGCGGAGCTGGAGAACCGCCTGGCCAGCGGCGAGACCGTCACGGCCCTGTTCGGTGGCATCTTCGGCGCGGGCCGGGCGGTCGTCTCCGGCATCTTCAGCACGCTCACCGTGCTCGTGCTGACCCTGTACTTCCTGGCGTCCCTCAACGCCATCAAGTCCACCGCGTACCGCCTGGTGCCGGCGAGCCGGCGCACCCGCGTGCAGCTCCTCGGCGACGAGGTGACCCGGCGCATCGGCGGGTTCGTCGGGGGACAGCTCCTGCTGGCGACGATCAACGGCCTGCTGTCCTACGTCGTCCTGCGCATCGTGGGGATCCCCTACGCCGCGGTGCTCGCCTTCAC
>JBMOMI010000534.1:0-2790 GCA_049325235.1 Actinomycetota bacterium
ATGGACATCGAGCACGCGGTGGGCCACCCGCTGCGCATCCACCGGATCACCCGGTCCGCGGAGGAGACCCGGGCGCGCGTGGTCGCCGCCCTGGACCGGGTGGGTCTCTCGCCGGTGGACCGGTTCCTCGGGAAGTTCCCCGCCGACCTGTCCGGCGGCCAGAAGCAGCGGGCCGTGATCGCCCGCGCCGTCATCCTCGAGCCGGAGCTGCTGGTCGCCGACGAGCCGGTGTCCATGCTGGACATGAGCGTGCGGGCGAAGATCCTCGAGCTGATGCTGGACCTGCGCCGGGACCTGAACCTGACCTACGTGTACATCACCCACGACCTGGCCACGGCCAAGTTCTGCTGCGACCGGGTCGCCATCATGTACCTGGGCCGGGTGGTCGAGATCGGCCCCACCGCGGAGATCTTCGCCAACCCGCGCCACCCCTACACCCAGGCGCTGCTGCGGGCGGTGCCCGAGCCCGACCCGCGCCGCACGGTGCCCCGGGACCTGCCCCGCGGCGAGGTGCCCGACGCCGCGCGGCCCCCGCGCGGTTGCAGCTTCCACCCCCGCTGCCCGGCCGCCTTCGAGGTGTGCGGCTGGGAGGGCCGGGACCTGCGCGCCCTGCTGGAGGCCCGGTGGACCCGGCTGGGTGAGCCCACCTACGAGGCCGAGGCGGCAGTGGTCGGGGACCTGGCTGGGCTCGAGCAGACCGGGGACCAGCTGCGGCTGCGCCCGGCCGGCGGGCACCGCGCCGAGGAGCTGCTGGGCGTGCTCACCGCACTGCGGGCCGACGACCCCACCGAGCGCTTCTGGACCGGCGTCAGCGACCTGCGCCTGGTCGACGGCACGGTGGTCGGCGCGATCGGCGTCAGCGGCGCCTCGTCGGCGCCGGAGGACTCCGAGCTCGCCGAGATCGGCCGTCTCGCCGCCGAGCAGGCCGCGACCCGGCCGGATCCAATCGTCCACCTGCCACGGCAGGCGGTGGCTGAGCGTCTCGGCACCGGCGGCCTGATCGTCGACCGCGGCACGTACGCGGTCGACGCCGGACGACGCACCGCGCCGGGCGCGCCGGAGGTCCACGAGCGCGTCGTCGACATCATGCACGTCGTCGAGGGCCGGGCCCAGGTGGTGACCGGAGGCCGGATCGAGGGCGACCACATCGAAGGCGGGACGGCGCAGCAGCTGGAGGCCGGCGACGTCCTCGTGGTCCCCAGCGGCGTGCCCCACCAGTTCGTCGACGTCACCGACCCGTTCCTCTACCTGGTGGCGAAGGTGGAGACGTGACGGCGGCACCCGCGCTCCCCCGGCGCAGCTGCTGCCCGGCCGGCCGGCGGCCGTCGTCGACCTGCAGTCGGACGAGGGAGCCGCTCTGGTCGGTGCAGCCTGGCGGTACCGGGACGCGGTCGTGCAGGAGATCGACTTCATGGAGGTCGGGTCGGCTGCCGACCCGCTCGGACCCGGCGACCGGCCCAACCGCACGTTCGACGTCGTTCCGCACGCCGAGGCGCCCGACCTCGACGACTCAGGCTGGACGGTGCTGGCTCCGTCGGAGACGTTGCGGCGCTTGGGAACCGGCCGGGTCTGCTTCGCCTGGTACCGCACCCGCATCACCCTCCCGGAGCGGATCGGCGAGGTCGACGTCACCGGCTGCACCGTGGTCTTCGAGGTCGTCGTGGACGACTACGCCGAGGTCTGGGTCGACGGGACGCTGCCGGTGGCGCTCGGTACGCCCGGCGGTCGGGTCGTCACCGGGTTCAACGCCCCGAACCGGGTGGTGCTCACGTCCGACGCCAGGCCCGGACAGACGTTCTCGATCGCGGTGTTCGGCATCAACGGGCCGATCTCGGCGTCCCCGCGGAACTACATCTGGCTGCGGACCGCCGTGCTGGACGTGTTCCCGCCCGGGGTGCTGCCGCCGGCCGAGCGGTCGGACGTCGACGTCGTGTCGTTCGGACCGGCCGCCGGCGACCTGCTGGCAGCCGGCGCCCGCCTGGAGCGCGTGGCCACCGGCCTGGAGTTCACCGAGGGACCGGTCTGGGCCGCGGACGGGGCACTGCTGTTCAGCACGCCGAGCTCCAACCAGATCTACCGCTGGGCCCCGGACGGGACGCTCGCCGTCTTCCTCTCGCACAGCGGCTACACCGGAGCCGACATCGGCCGGTTCGCCCAGCCGGGCTCGAACGGCCTGGCGTTCGACCCGCAGGGCCGCCTGACGATCTGCCAGCACGGCAACCGGCGGGTCGTCCGCGTCGAGCCGCACGGGAACATCACCGTGCTGGCGGACTCCTGCGACGGCCGGCGGCTGAACAGCCCGAACGACCTCGTGTACCGCTCGGACGGAACGCTGTTCGTGACCGACCCGCCGTTCGGCCTGCCCGGCGGGGCGGACGACCCCGGGCGCGAGCTGCCCTTCAGCGGTGTCCTGGCAGTGCGTGACGGCGAGGTCAGCGTGCTCGACGACTCACTCGCCGGGCCGAACGGCATCGTCCTGTCCCCCGACGAGCGGTACCTGTACGTCGGCAACTGGGACCCGGCGCACAAGGTCGTCGTGCGCTACCTCCTGGAGCCCGGCGACGGCGTCGCCGGGCGCGAGGTCGTCGCCGACCTCACCGACGCCGAGGGAGACGACGCGATCGACGGGATGGCCGTGGACGAGCGCGGCCGCCTGTACGTCTGCGGCCCGGGCGGCATCTGGGTGCTGTCCGGGCAGGGCGAGCGCCTCGCCCTGCTGCGCCTGCCCGAGGCGCCGCACAACCTCGCCTGGGGCGACCACGACGGCAGGACGCTGTACGTCACCGCCAT
>JBMOMI010000535.1:0-2789 GCA_049325235.1 Actinomycetota bacterium
GACGACGTCTCGCACGCCCTTCTTGTGCTTGACCTTCTGCCACACGATCGTGCCTACGATCAGGCCCACAAGCATCACCGGCGCAGCGAACTTCATCGCCCCCGACAGGAACACGAGCACCTTCGTCGGGGCCGGCAGCTCTCCGCCCAGGTCTTCGAACATGCCGGCGAACACCGGCACGATGAAGAGCAGCATGCCGACCACGGCCAGGATCGCGATGACGAACACCACGACCGGATACGTCATGGCTGACTTGATCTTCGATCGCAGCTTGACCTCGGCCTCGTAGTTCGCCGCGATCGACAGGAGCGTCTGGTCGAGGAAGCCGCCGACCTCGCCCGCCCGGCACATGTTCACCATGAGCGGCGGGAAAGTCTGCGGGTGCTTCGCCATCGCCGCCGACAGCGAGTTGCCAGTCTCGACGTCGTTGCGCACCTCCCCCAGCGTCTTGGCGAGCGGCTTGCTCTCGGTCTGCTCGGCCAGGATCGTCAGCGCCCGCAGCAGCGACAGACCGGAGTTGATCATCGTCGCGAACTGGCGCGACATCACCGCGAGGTCCTTGAGCTTGACCTTCGAGCCGAACCCCGGGATGGAGATCTCCTTGTTCATCCCCGTCCCGGTCTCACGCACCGACACCGGCGCATAGCCCATCCCGCGCAGCTTCGAGACCAGCGCAGCCTGGTTGGCGGCCTCGAGCTTGCCGCTGACCAGCTTTCCGGACCGGTCACGGACCGAGTACTCGTACGTCTTCGTGGCAGTCGCCATCGTGAGCTCCTCAGCCCCGCCCGGTCAGGCGGTTGTAGTCCTCGACGTGGTGGCACTTCTCGAGGCCGTGCTCGTAGGTGATGCGCCCCGTGCGCACCAGCTCGGCCAGGTGCTGGTCGAGCGTGTGCATCCCATGCTGCGCACCGGCCTGCATGGCCGAGTAGATCTGGTGCGTCTTGCCCTCGCGGATGAGGTTCCGGATCGCCGGCGTCGCCACCAGCACCTCGGTCGCCACGACGCGACCACGCCCGTCGGCGGTCTTGCACAGCGTCTGGCAGACGATCCCCTGGATCGCCCCGGCGAGCATGGTCCGCACCTGCTGCTGCTGCTCGGGCGGGAAGACGTCGATGACGCGGTCGATGGTCTGCGCGGCGTCCTGCGTGTGCAGGGTCGCGTAGACCAGGTGGCCGGTCTCGGCTGCGGTCAGCGCCACGGAGATCGTCTCGAGGTCGCGCATCTCGCCGACGAGGATGATGTCCGGGTCCTGCCGCAGCACGTGCTTGAGCGCACTGGCAAAGGAGTGCGTGTCCTCCCCCACCTCGCGCTGGTTGATGAGACTGCGCTTGTGCCGGTGCAGGAACTCGATCGGGTCTTCCACCGTCATGATGTGGTCCGGCCGCGTCCGGTTCGCCAGGTCGATCAGCGACGCCAGCGTCGTCGACTTCCCGGAGCCCGTGGGGCCCGTGACGAGCACCATCCCTCGCGGCAGCCCGGCGAAATTTGCGACCGCCGGCGGGATCCCCAGCTCCTCGAGCGGCTTGATCTCGTAGGGGATTACGCGCATCGCGGCGCCGATCGCCTCGCGCTGGCGGTAGAGGTTCACCCGGAAGCGGGCGCGTCCCGGCAGTGCGTAGGCGAAGTCCAACTCGAGACTCTCCTCGAACTTCTCCCGCTGCTTCTGAGTGAGGATCGCGTACAGCACCCGCTGGAGCACCTGCGGCACCAGCTTCGGGTAGTGCTCGAGCGGCGTCAGCTCACCGCGCAGCCGCACCATCGGGTGCGCGCCCGTGGTCAGGTGCAGGTCCGATGCGCCCAGGTCGAGCATCTCGATGAGCACCGCGGACAGGTCGAGATCAGCCTCGGTCGCCTGTGCCTGGGTGGTGGCCCGCGTGTAGTTGGCGGTCGCCTCTTCCGGCGCCAGAAGGCTCTGCTGAGGCGGCGCGGCCGGGGCCGGGGCTGCCGGCACCACGGGCGCCGTCGCCACCCCTACTCCCTCGGCAAACGCGAACTGCTCGGGCATGTACCCCCCGCCGAGTCCTCCGGCGCCGGTCCCGTTCTGGCTCTCCACAGGCTGTCCCTCTCACGCGATGCAGACCGCAGTCCCGGTGAGCATCGGACGCCGGACGGCCTGCCTTGAGGTCAGTCCTCCAGCTGGTTCGCCAGGTGCGCCAGCAGGTCGGCGACGGTGAAGACACCCTCCAGGCGCCCCTCCTCGTCGACCACGACGATCGGGTCGTACCGGTGCTCCGGCTCCCTGGTCGCGGCCGCACGCGCCACCTCGGCGACCGGCCACGACATCCCGACCTTCAGCGACACCGGCACCGCCCTCGGCCGCTCCTCGGACCCGATGAGCAGCGCCACCGGCAGCTTCGACGGCGTCACCACCACCCGCACCAGCGTGGGCGGGTCCGCGTCCGTGTCGAAGTCCAGCGCGTCGACGTCCTCGCTCGCGGCCTGGACGACGTCCGGCTGACACATCAGCCCGGCCGACGCCACCCGCAGGCTGTCGATGCCCTCCAGCATCGCCACCACACTGGGTTCCAGCTCCGTCAGCACCGGCGAGGGCCGTCCCAACAAGTAGCCCTGCGCGTACCGCACTCCGGACGCCGCCAGCAGGCGCAGGTCCTCGATCGCCTCGATGCCGACCGCCACGACCTGCGCTCCCTGCCGGGCCGCCTGAACCCGCACGAGCTCCGCCAGCTCGGCCCGGACGTCGTCCTGGTGCGCGCCGTGCACGACTCGCCGGTCGATCTTCACGATGTCCGGCCGCAGGGCGCCGATCCTGGACAGGCCTGCGTAACCGC
>JBMOMI010000536.1:0-2786 GCA_049325235.1 Actinomycetota bacterium
ATCTTCGGCGAGAGCCTGGACATCGCCGCCGAGATCGGCTACCCGGAGTGCATCGGCTACTGCCTGGCCGGTCTCGGCCACGTCGCGCTGGCGAACGGACAGCCGGAGCAGGCGGCGCGGCTGTTCGGCGCCGCCGAAGCGACCTTCGAGCGCACCGGCGCCGCGATGCAGCAGGCCGAGCGCGAGGCGTTCGACGCCGCTGCCGCTGCGGCCGAGAAGCTCCTCGGCCAGGCGGCCTTCGCCGCCCGCTGGGCCGACGGTCGCGGGCTCGATCTCGAGGACGCCGTCAAGGAGGCGCGTGCGGTGACCGCGATGTACAGCGGCCGCCGCTAGCCTCGCTGCACCTCACGGATTCTCCGAAGGACCAGCGCTCGCGCGACGGAATCCGCAGCGCGCTAGGCGCCAGGCCGTCAAGGTCGTAACCTGCCCGGCGTGACTGCGTCGCCGCCGACCGGACTCCAGCTGCCCGCCACGGCGCCCGAGGTGCCGCAGCCCGACCCCGAGGCCGCGCGGCGTGCCTACGACCTGGACCGGGCCCACGTCTTCCACTCCTGGTCTGCGCAGGCGGCGCTGCGCCCGCTCGTCGTCGCCGGCGCCCAGGGGTCGTGGGTGTGGGACGGCGACGGCAACCGCCTGCTCGACTTCTCCAGCCAGCTCGTCTTCGCCAACCTCGGCCACCAGCACCCGCGCGTGGTGCAGGCGATCCAGGAGCAGGCCGCTCGGCTGTGCACCGTGGCACCCCAGCACGCGGTGGACGTGCGCGGCGAGGCGGCCGCGCTCATCACCAGCCACCTGCCCGGCGACCGGCTGCAGCACGTCTTCTTCACGAACGGCGGCACCGAGGCGAACGAGAACGCCGTCCGGATGGCGCGCCAGCACACCGGACGCCGCAAGGTCCTCGCGCGCTACCGCAGCTACCACGGGCACACGCAGACGTCGATCCACCTGACCGGCGACCCTCGGCGCTGGCCGAACGACACCGGCGCCGAGGGCGTCGTCCACTTCTTCGGGCCGTACCTGTACCGCTCGGTGTTCCACTCCTCGACCGAGGAGGAGGAGCGCGACCGCGCCCTCGAGCACCTGGAGCAGGTCATCGCGCTCGAGGGACCGTCCACCATCGCCGCCGTCGTGCTCGAGTCGATCCCCGGCACCGCGGGGATCATGGTGCCGCCGCCGGGCTACCTGGCCGGCGTCCGCGAGCTCTGCAGCCGGCACGGCATCGTGCTGATCATGGACGAGGTGATGGCCGGCTTCGGCCGGGCCGGCACGTGGTTCGGGTACGAGCACGGCGGTCCGGACGTCGACCCGGACCTCGTCACCTTCGCCAAGGGCGTGAACTCCGGCTACGTGCCGCTCGGTGGCGTGGCCGTCAGCGGCGAGATCTACGAGACCTTCGCCCAGCGTCCGTACCCCGGTGGCCTGACGTACTCGGGCCACCCGTTGGCGTGCGCTGCCGCGGTGGCGGCGATCCGGACGACGGAGGACGAGGACGTCGTCGGGCACGCCGCGCGGGTCGGCGCCGAGGTCATCGGGCCGGCGCTGCGGGACGTGGCCGCCAGGCACGAGGTCGTCGGCGAGGTGCGCGGGACCGGGGTGTTCTGGGCGGTCGAGCTCGTCCGTGACCGCGGGACGCGCGAGCCGCTGGTGCCGGTCGGCGCCACCGGGGAGGCGAACGCGCCGATGGCCCGGTTGACGGCGGCGTGCCTGCAGCGCGGGCTGCTCCCGTTCGTCACCGCGAACCGGCTGCACGTCGTCCCGCCGTGCACGATCACCGCCGAGGAGGCGCGGTACGGGCTGGCGCTGCTCGACGACGCGCTGGGCGCGGTGTTCGGCTGACCGCTCGGCGTGCGACGACCAAAGCCCCTTGAACCCGGCGCCAGGACGCGTAGCGTGAGACTGCAGCGTTACCGTCGCTGGAGGTGGTCCACGTGAGTCACCGGGCAAGCATCGCCGTGCCGGCCCCTGCCGACGAGCTGTACGGGTGGCTGCACGACGTGGAGCACTGGCCGCAGTTCCTCGAGGGGCTCGACGCGGTGGAACCCCTCGGCTACAACCGCTACCGCTGGCACGTCACGTACGCCCGGCGCAGCGACACGTGTGACGTCGTGGTCACGGCCGACCCGAAGGAGCGCCGGTTCTCCTGGCGCCACCTCGCCGGCAAGCCGTTCGACGGCACCATCCGGCTCACCCCGCTCGGCGGCGAACGCACGCAGGTCGACCTGTCCGTGGACATCAAGCCGGTCGGGCTCATCGACGGCATCGTCGAGTTCACCGGGCACGGCGGGTGGATGGCCGAGCGCGACCTCCAGCGACTCCGGGACGTGGTCGTCGCCGGGGACGTCCTGCGCCGCGACGAGGACGAGACCGCGCGCTGACCGGTCACCGGTAGGTTCGCGCGCGTGAAGGTTCTCGTCGTCGGGTCCGGAGCCCGCGAGCACGCGCTGGTCCGTGCGCTGTCCCGCGATCCCGAGGTGGAGGCCGTCGTCGCGGCCCCGGGCAACGCCGGCATCGAGGCGGTGGCACTGTGCCGTCCGGTCGACGCCGGCGACGGCAAGGCCGTCGCCGCGCTGGCGGCCGAGCTTGGCGTCGACCTCGTGGTGGTCGGCCCGGAGGCGCCGCTCGTCGCCGGCGTCGCTGACGCCGTGCGCGACAAGGGGATCGCCTGCTTCGGCCCCAGCGCACAGGCCGCGCGGCTCGAGGGGTCGAAGGCGTTCGCCAAGGCGGTGATGGCGGCGGCGGAGGTGCCGACGGCGATGGCGCACGTCTGCACCACGACCGAGGAGGTC
>JBMOMI010000537.1:0-2785 GCA_049325235.1 Actinomycetota bacterium
CGAACAGGAAGACCACGATGACCGGCACCATGCTCACGACGGACATCGCGAGGATGAGGTTGAAGGGGACGACCTGCTGACCCGCGAACCGGGCGAGCGCGACCGGGAGCGTGTAGACGCTCTCGCTCTGCGCCACGACGAGAGGCCAGAGGAAGTCGTTCCACCTCCACACCACGCTGAAGATCGCCACGACGGCCAGCGCCGGCCGGCACAGCGGCAGGACGACGCTGAGGAACACGCGGAACTCTCCGGCACCGTCGATGCGGGCGGCCTCGAGAAGCTCGTCCGGGATCGTGAGCATGTACTGCCGCAGCAGGAACACACCCGTCGGCGTTGCTGCCGTCGGGATGATGAGACCCCACAACGTGTTGACCAGCCCCAGCTGCGCGGTCACCTGGTAGACGGGGATGAGGATGACCTGCAGCGGGATCATGATCGTGGCCAGCGTGAGGAGGAAGAGCGCGTCGCGTCCGCGGAAGTTGTACTTGGCCAACGCGTATGCGGCCATCGAGTTGATGGCCAGCGTCAGTAGTGTCGCGCCGACCACGACGACGACGCTGTTCCGCAGGTACACGGCGAAGTCGAAGGAGCCGAGGGCTGTCGTGTAGTTGTCCACGGCGAAGGAGCGCGGCAGGAGGCTGGGTGGGCGCTGCGCCAGCTCGCTGGTCGTCTTGAACGAGGAGAGGAACGTCCAGGCGATCGGCACGAGGACGAGCAGCACCATCGTCGTCAGCACCGTCACACGGGAGACGTCCGCGACTGACGGCGTGCGCCGGCGGGTCGAGGTCCAGGTGCGGGCGGCTCCGGTCGTCGTCGTCGTCACACCGCCTCCTGACGGCGTCCGAGCAGCCAGTTCGCCAGCGTCGCGGTGAACACGGTGAGGAACAGCAGCACGCTGCCCGCCGTGGCGAGACCGTAGCGGATCGGTGACTGGAACGCCTTCTCGTAGATGAACTGCACGATGAGCGTGGTCGCCCCGACCGGGCCGCCGCCGGTGAGGCTGTAGATGAAGTCGAACGCCTGGAAACCATTGATGGTCGCCAGGATCAGCACGACGAAGGTCGTAGGCCTCAGTAGCGGAAGGGTCACCTGCGTGAACCGCTGCCACGCGGTGGCGCCGTCCAGGCTGGCTGCTTCGTAGAGCGCACGGTCGATGCCCTGCAGACCCGACAGCAGGATCAACGAGTAGAACCCGAGATGCGTCCAGACACCCACGGCCACGACCGCTGCCAGAGCGAGACGCGGCTCCACGAGCCACCCGGGCTGCCCGAGGCCGACCGCGCCGAGCACGGTGTTGACCAGGCCGGTCCGGCGGTCGAGGAGCCATCCCCACAGGAGGCCAACCACCACGGGAGACAGCAGGACCGGCAGGAAGAGGACGGCCCGGAAGAAGGCCCGGCCTCGGCGCTGGGCGTCCAGCAGCACCGCGAAGAGCACTCCCAGCACGGTGCTGACGACCACGAACGCGGCCACGAAGAGGAACGTGTTGCGGGCTACCGAGAGGAACTGGGCGTCGGTGAGGATGCGCTCGTAGTTGCGCATCCCGACCCACTCGAACGTCCGGCCGTTACGGCTGTCGTACAGGCTGATGTTGAAGCCGTTCAGGGCAGGGAAGATCGTGAACACGCCGAAGATCAGCATGTTCGGGAGGACGAAGAGGTAGGGCGCGACCCGCCGGCCGAGCGGCCGGGGCCCGTGGCGCTGGGCGGGCCCCGGCCGGTGCGTGGACGGCCGCCCCACCGTCGTGGCCGTCACGGGGCGAGATCCGCCACGTTCTGGGCGGTCACGGCCTTGACGGCCTCCACGGCAGTGGCCACGTCCTGTTGGCCGGCCACCACCTTCGACATCTCGTCGACCAGCGCCTTGGCGCTCGCTCCGAAGGCCGGGGAGGAGGTGGTGGAGTAGTTAGCTTCCGGAGTGCGCTGCACGTCAGCCAGGAAGGTGGCCATGTCCTCGCTGCGCGAAGGGTAGTCGATCCCCTCCTGGACGAGGTCCTTGCGCGTGGGGAGGAACTGCGCGGTCGCAGCGAACTCCGACTGGCGTTCGGCGCTGTTGGCGAACTCGATGAACGCCGCAGCGAGATCGGGGGTGTCGGACTCCGCGAGTGCTGCCATGAACTTCCCGCCGGGGAACCCGCCGCACTCCTCCGCACAGGGGTTGGGGATGGCCCGCCACTCGAACTCGGCCGCCTTGTCGAACTGGCTGACCTGCCAGTTGCCGGACAGGTACACGGGGGTGGCCTGCGCCAGGAAGATCTCGTTGGCGCCCTGGTACTTCGACCCGGAAGCGAGCCAGAAGTCCTTGTCCATCTTCCCGCTCGCCATCAGGTCGGTCAGCATGCCGATGGCTTCGGTGGCCTTGTCCGCGTCCAGGGCCTCCTCGCCGTCCTCGATGAGCCGGGTGCCGTACTGGCTCAGCACCGTGCTGACCCGGTGCCCCGACTTGTCCATCGCGAAGGCGAACTCGGACCCGGCTACCTGCTGTGCCTTGTCGGCATTGGCGAGCAGCTCCTCCCACGTCCACGGGTCGTCGTCCGTGGGCAGCTCGATGCCGGCGGCGGTGAACATGTCGACGTTGACGAATGGACCGTTCATGGTCAGGTCGCTCGGGACGGCGATCAGGCCCCCCTCCTCGGTGGTGGCGGTGTTCGCCATGCCCTCGATGAACTGGTCGCCGTAGTCGTCGCCGAGGAAGGGCGCGAGGTCGAGCAGGTCCTCGCGGAACGGCGCGAGGTCGGCGAGCCGGACGACGTCGGGCGCGTCGCCACCGGACAGCCGTGCCTGCA
>JBMOMI010000538.1:0-2784 GCA_049325235.1 Actinomycetota bacterium
CGATGGTGCCCTTGCTGCGCTGCGGTCCGGCGCCGGACAGGTCTGCCTCGATGTGCGGTTCGAGGTGCGCGACAGCGGCTTTCATCACCTCGGCCGACTGCAGGACGAACGGCAGCTGCATCTCGCCGCGGCCGAACAGCTCCCCGACCACCTTCATGCCCTCGAGGAGGTGGTCGTTGACGATGTCGAGCGGCCCGCGCCCTTCCGCGAGGGCCGCGTCCAGATCCTCCTCGAGGCCCTTGCGCTCGCCGTCCACGATGCGCCGCTGGAGCCGCTCCCCCAGGGGCAGGGCGGCCAGCTCGGCCGCGCGGTCGGCGCGGGCCGAGGCCGCGTCGACGCCTTCGAACAGGTCCAGGAACCGGCTCAGCGGGTCGTAGTCCTCGCGCCGCCGGTCGTACACGAGGTCGAGCGCGACCTGGCGCTGCTCCTCGGGGATGCGCGACATCGGCACGATGCGGGCCGCGTGCACGATCGCGGAGTCGAGCCCCGCCTTGACGGCCTCGTGCAGGAACACGGAGTTGAGCACGATGCGCGCCGCCGGGTTGAGGCCGAACGAGACGTTGGAGACCCCGAGCGTCGTCTGCACCTCGGGGTAGCGGCGCTTGATCTCGCGGATCGCCTCGATGGTCTCGACGGCGTCGCGGCGCGTCTCCTCCTGGCCGGTGGCGATGGGGAACGTCAGGCAGTCCACGAGGATGTCGTGCGTCCGCATGCCCCAGCGGCCCGTCAGCTCCTCGACCAGCCGGCTGGCCACGCGGACCTTGTGCTCGCGGGTGCGGGCCTGGCCCTCCTCGTCGATGGTCAGCGCGACCACCGCGGCGCCGTGCTCGGCGACGACCGGCATCATCCGCGCGAACCGGCTGTCGGGCCCGTCGCCGTCCTCGTAGTTCACCGAGTTGACCACCGACCGGCCGCCGAGCAGCTCCAGACCCGCGCGGACGACGTCCGGCTCGGTGGAGTCGATGACCAGCGGGAGCGTCGAGCTCGTCGCCAGCCGGCCGACGACCTCACGGACGTCCGCGACGCCGTCTCGGCCGACGTAGTCGACGCACACGTCCAGCAGGTGCGCCCCGTCCCGGGTCTGCTGCCGCGCGATCTCGACGCACTCGTCCCAGCGCCCGGCCACCATCGCCTCGCGAAAGGCCTTGGAACCGTTGGCGTTCGTTCGCTCGCCGATCGACAGGTAGGCGGTGTCCTGCCGGAAGGGCACGTGCTGGTACAGGCTCGACACGCCCGGCTCCGGATGCGGGCGGCGCGGCTCGAGCGGTCGCCCGCCCACCCGCTCCACGACCTGCCGCAGGTGCTCCGGCGTGGTGCCGCAGCAGCCGCCGACCAGCTGCAGGCCGAACTCGGCCGTGAACGTCTCGTGCGCGTCGGCGAGCTGCTCGGGGGTCAGCGGGTAGGTCGCGCCGTCGCGGCCGAGCACCGGCAGCCCCGCGTTCGGCATGCACGTCACCGGCACGCGCGCGTGCCGCGCCAGGTGCCTGAGGTGCTCGCTCATCTCGGTCGGGCCGGTGGCGCAGTTCAGCCCGATCGCGTCGATGCCGAGCGGCTCGAGCGCGGTCAGGGCGGCGCCGATCTCGGTGCCCAGCAGCATCGTCCCGGTGGTCTCGACGGTCACCTGCACGAGGACCGGCAGGTCCTCCCCCGCCGCGGCCAGCGCCCGGCGCGCACCGATCACGGCCGCCTTGGCCTGCAGGAGGTCCTGCGCGGTCTCGACCAGGACGACGTCGGCCCCTCCCTCGACGAGCCCGGCGACCTGCTCGGCGTAGGCGTCGCGCAGCTCGGCGAACGGCACGTGGCCGAGGCTGGGCAGCTTCGTGCCCGGCCCCACCGACCCGATCACCCACCGGGGGCGCTCCGGCGTCGACCAGGCGTCGGCCGCCTCTCGTGCCACGGCCGCGCCGGCCCGGGCCAGCTCGAAGATGCGGTCGGCGATGCCGTACTCCCCGAGGTTGCCGAGGTTGGCGCCGAACGTGTTGGTCTCGATGCAGTCGACCCCGACCTCGAGGTAGGCGTCGTGCACCGATCGGACGACGTCGGGCCGGGTGACGTTGAGGACCTCGTTGCACCCCTCGTGCCCCTCGAAGTCCTCCAGGGAGGGCTCGGCGGCCTGCAGCATGGTGCCCATCGCCCCGTCGGCGACGAGGACGCGCTGGGCCAGCGCGGTGCGGAACGCGTCGGAGCGGCTGCTCATCCGGGCGAGTCTAGGCGGCGGCCCGGGCCGGCCCTCCGCGCCGCCCGTAGGCTGGACTCCCCGGGGCAGGCCCGGGGCGGAGGGAGGACCGTGTCGGCTGAGCAGGCGAGCCCGGGTCCGCGGCGCGTCCCGCAGCTGCGCGAGCCGGTGGTGCTGGCGGCGTTCGAGGGCTGGAACGACGCCGGCGAGGCCGCCAGCGGCGCGCTCGCGCACCTGGCCGAGGTGTGGGACGCCTCGCCGGTGGTCGCGCTCGACCCGGAGCCGTACCACGACTTCCAGGTGAACCGGCCGGTCGTCTCGTTCGGCGAGGACGGCCGGCGCCGCATCACGTGGCCGACGACGCGGATCAGCTGGTGCCGGCCCCCCGGCAGCGAGCGGGACGTCGTCCTCGTGCGCGGCATCGAGCCCTCGATGCGCTGGATGTCGTACACCGACGAGGTCCTCGGCCACGTGCACGACCTGGGAGGCACGATGCTCGTCACCCTCGGCGCGCTGCTGGCCGACGTCCCGCACACGCGGCCGATCCCGGTCTCGTCCACGACGGACGACGCCGACCTGCTGCGGCGGCTGGCCCTCGAGCCCTCCCG
>JBMOMI010000539.1:0-2777 GCA_049325235.1 Actinomycetota bacterium
TGCGGTCCAGCGCCACCCCGAACAGCGACTCCGGCGGTGCGGCGCTGATGGTCACGGCGCGGTGGGAACGGGCGCGGGGGCTGCCGCAGCCGGACGCCGTCCCCCCGGTGACGGCGCGCGTGGCGGTCGTTCCCCTGACTGCCCTGGTCGTCACGGGTCTGGCGGCCCTGCTCACCGCCGTCCTGACCTGACCCACCCCTCGGGGAGGTGCATGATCACGGGGTGGGGAGGGCGAGGGCGGCGGCGATGTCGGCACGCAGCCGCGCGAGCCGCTCGGCGGCCGTGGCCCGCGCGGCGTCCACGTCGCCGTCCGGCACGGGGACGACGACCTCGAGGTACGCCTTGAGCTTCGGCTCCGTGCCGCTCGGGCGGACGATGACCCGGTCGTCGGCCCCGGTGTAGTAGCGCAACGCGTCGGTGGGCGGCAGGTCGGCCGTGCCGGCGAGCAGGTCGTCGACCACGGTGACCTCGCTGCCGGCCAGGGCCGCCGGCGGCCGCGCTCTCAACCGGTTCATCGCGTCGCCGATCAGCCGCAGGTCGGCCACGCGGACCGACAGCTGGCCCGTGGCGTGCAGGCCGTGCTCACGGGCCAGGTCGTCGAGGAGGTCGAGCAGCGTGCGGCCCTGCGCCTTGAGCCCGGCGGCGAGCTCGGCGACCAGCACGGCCGCCGACACGCCGTCCTTGTCGCGGACGGTGCCGGGGTCGACGCAGTACCCGAGGGCCTCCTCGTACCCGAACGCGAGGTCCGGCACCCGGGAGATCCACTTGAACCCGGTGAGCGTCTCGGCGTGGCGCAGGCCGTATGCGGCCGCGATCCGCGACAGCAGCCGGCACGACACCACCGAGTTGGCGACCACGGACCCGGGCGGCAGCCCCCGGCGGGCCAGGTGCTCGCCGAGCAGGGCCCCGACCTCGTCGCCGTGGAGCATCCGCCACCCGCCGGTCTCGGCCGGGCCGAGCGGGTCGCGCACGGCGACGGCGCAGCGGTCGGCGTCCGGGTCGTTGGCGATGACGATGTCGGCGTCGCGCTCGCGCGCGCACCGGACGGCGAGGTCGATCGCGCCCGGCTCCTCCGGGTTCGGGAAGGACACGGTCGGGAACGCCGGGTCCGGCTGAGCCTGCTCCGGGACGACGTACGTGTCGGTGAAGCCGGCGCGGTGCAGGGCCCGCACGACGCTGTCGCCGCCGACTCCGTGCAGCGGCGTCAGCACGATCGACAGCTCGCGGGGACCTCCGGGTGCGGCCACCGCGGCGGCCGCGTCGAGGTAGGCGTCCTGGACGTCGTCCCCGAGCGTCACCCACCCGTCGTCCGGCCGGTACACCTGCGACACCGGCCCGACCGCCGCGACCCGGTCGGCGATCTCGACGTCCGCCGGCGGCACGATCTGCGACCCCTCGTTGCCCGGCCCGCCGAGGTACACCTTGTAGCCGTTGTCCTGCGGCGGGTTGTGGCTGGCGGTCACCATGACGCCCGCGTCGCAGCCGAGGTGCCGGACGGCGAAGGCCAGCACCGGCGTGGGGAGCGGCCTGGGCAGGACGAACGCGTCGAGGCCGGCCCCGGTCATCACCGCGGCCGTGTCGCGGGCGAAGACGTCCGAGTTGTACCGGGCGTCGAAGCCGACGACCACGCGCCCCGTGCGCCGGTGCCCGGTCGCCCGCCCCTCGTCGTCCAGCCTGGCGTTCAGGTAGGCCGCCAGCCCGGCGGCGGCCTTGACGACGACGACCCGGTTCATCCGGTTCGGGCCCGCGCCGAGCGCGCCCCGCAGCCCGGCGGTGCCGAACTGCAGCAGGCCGGAGAACCGGTCGGCGAGGTCGGCGAGAGCCGCCGCGTCACCAGACTGCGCTCGCCGCACCACCTCTCGGAGCTCGGCGGCCGTTGCCGGGTCCGGGTCGTCGTCGGCCCAGGCCCGCGCGGCGTCCAGCAGGTCGGCGCTCACGCGGCGATCCGCCGGACGACGTCCGCCAGCAGGGCGCCGATCCGCGGGGCGGCCTCGCGCCCGGCGTCGATGACCTCCTGGTGGCTGAGGGGGGCCTCGCTGATGCCGGCCGCGAGGTTGGTGACCAGCGAGACGCCGAGCACCTCGAGCCCCGACTGCCGCGCTGCGATCGCCTCGAGCGTCGTCGACATGCCGACGAGCGTGCCGCCGAGCACCTTGGCCATCTGGACCTCGGCGGGGGTCTCGTAGTGCGGGCCGCGGAACTGCACGTACACGCCCTCGGCGAGGCTCGGGTCGACCTCACGGGCGATCGCGCGCAGCCGCGCCGAGTACAGGTCGGTGAGGTCGACGAACGTCGCACCCTCGATCGGGGACGTCGCGGTGAGGTTGATGTGGTCGCTGATGAGCACCGGCGTGCCGGGCGCCCACGACGGGTCGAGGCCACCGCAGCCGTTGGTCAGGACGACGACACGGCAGCCGGCCGCGGCCGCCGTCCGGACTCCGTGCACCACCGCCCGCACGCCCTTGCCTTCGTACAGGTGTGTGCGGGAGCCGAAAACCAAAGCACGAGAACCGGTTTCGCCGATCGCAACCGACCGGATCGTGCCGACGTGCCCGGCCACCCCCGCGGGCGGGAAGCCAGGGACGTCGGGCGCCGGCACCTCCGCGACGGTGTCCCCGAGCAGGTCGGCCGCGCCGGCCCAGCCGGAGCCGAGCACGAGCGCGACGTCGTGCCGCGGCGCGCCGGTCCGCTCGGCCAGCACCTGCGCGGCGGCGCGTGCCACCTCGAACGGGTCGGTGGCCGGGTCGGCGAGCGGCGGCACGTCGGTCTGCGTCATG
>JBMOMI010000540.1:0-2775 GCA_049325235.1 Actinomycetota bacterium
GCGCGCCCGGCTGCTGCGCCGCCGGGCGCGCCGGTGGCGGGTGCCCGTGGTGGTGGGCGTCAACATCGGCAAGACCAAGGTCGTCCCGGAGGCGGAGGCCGTCTCCGACTACGTGCTCAGCGCCCGCCAGCTCGCCGAGGTCGCGGACTACCTGGTCGTCAACGTCAGCTCGCCCAACACGCCCGGCCTGCGCGACCTGCAGGCGGTCTCGGCGTTGAGGCCACTGCTGGAGGCGGTACGGGCAGCCGCGGACGGCGCGGCCGGCCGGCACGTGCCGCTGCTGGTGAAGATCGCCCCGGACCTGGCGGACGACGACGTCCTGGCGGTCGCCGACCTCGCCCTCGAGCTGGGTCTGGACGGGATCGTCGCGACGAACACGACGATCTCCCGCGAGGGGCTCGCGTCGACCGCTCGGGACGTCGAGGCGGCGGGGGCCGGCGGGCTGTCCGGGCCGGTGCTGCGCGAGCGGTCCCTGGAGGTGCTGCGCCTGCTGCGGAACCGCGTCGGCGACCGGCTCGTGCTGGTCTCCGTCGGCGGCATCGAGGACGCCGACGACGCATGGGAGCGCCTGTGCGCCGGCGCGACGCTGCTGCAGGGCTACACCGGGCTCGTCTACGGCGGGCCGCTGTGGCCCCGGCGCGTCCATCGTGGCCTGTCGGAGCGCCTTGGGGACAGCGGTTTTCGTTCGGTTGCCGAGGCCGTCGGCACCGAGGTGGCCCGGTGACCCCGTTCGGCGAGCGGCTGCGCGCCGCGATGGACGCCCTCGGCCCGCTGTGCGTGGGGATCGACCCGCACCCCGGCCTGCTGCACGACTGGGGCCTGGCGGACGACGCGGCCGGGCTCGAACGGTTCTGCCTCACCGCGGTCGAGGCGCTCGCCGGGTCCGTGGCGGCGGTCAAGCCGCAGTCGGCGTTCTTCGAGCGGCACGGGTCCGCAGGAGTCGCCGTGCTGGAGCGGGTCGTGGCCGACCTGAGGAGTGCTGGCACCCTCTGCGTCGTCGACGCCAAGCGCGGCGACATCGGCTCCACGATGCAGGCGTACGCCGACGCCTACGCGGGCGACTCCTCCCCGCTGGCCGGCGACGCCGTCACCGTCTCGCCTTACCTCGGTTTCGGCTCGCTGCGCCCGCTGCTGGACGTCGCCGCGACGACCGGACGCGGCGTGTTCGTGCTGTGCCTGACCTCCAACCCGGAGGGCGCCTCCGTGCAGCACGCCACGAGCGACCGCGGCGCGGTGGCGGCGCAGGTCGCGGCGGCCGCCGCGGCCGAGAACCCCCGTCGCGCGGGGCCGCTCGGCTCGGTGGGGCTCGTGGTCGGTGCGACCGTCGGGGACGCCGTCCAGCGGCTCGGCATCGACCTGGCCGCGGTCAACGGCCCCTTGCTGGCCCCCGGCGTCGGCGCGCAGGGCGCCACCGCCGGCGACCTGCGCGAGGTCTTCGGCGACGCGCGCGCGAACGTGCTGGCGTCGTCCAGCCGAGGGGTGCTCACCGCCGGTCCTGACGTGAACGCGCTGCGTGGTGCGGCGCGCCGGGAGGCCGAGCGGTGCGCCGAGGCGCTTGCCGGTTGAGTCGCTCCTGGCGCCTCGTTGCGCCCCGACGATCAGGTGACGTCCGCGTCGTCCTAGTGGTGTGTCTCACGAATAAGTAGCGGCTTGGCTTGTAGAGTGGGGGAATGAGAGCGCCCGCCCCGCCACTGCCGATGTCCGAGGCGCAACGCCAGGCCCTGGAGGTGTTGGCGCGGGCCAGTGCGGCGCCGCATCGTCAGGTGCAGCGGGCCCGGGCGTTGCTGATGGCCGCCGACGGTGTGGCGAATACCCGGATCGCCGCTGAGGTGGGGGTCACTGCGGTGACGGTGCGGGCCTGGCGGGAGCGGTTCGCCGAGGAGGGGCTGGCCAAGTTCGGTGAGGTCCGGCCAGGGCGGGGGCCCAAGCCTTCGATCCCGGCGGAGACGGTGGAGGCGATCGTGCATGCCACCTTGCACTCCACACCCAAGGGGCAGACCCATTGGAGTGTGCGGACGCTCGCCGCCGAGTTCGACGTCAGCCCGGCGTCGGTGCATCGGATCTGGCAGGCCCTGGACCTCAAGCCGCATCGAGTGGACACCTTCAAGGTGTCCACCGATCCGCGGTTCGAGGAGAAGCTGACCGACGTCGTGGGTCTGTACCTGAACCCGCCAGAGAAGGCGGTGGTGCTGTGCATGGACGAGAAGTCTCAGGTCCAGGCCTTGGACCGCACCCAGCCTTCGCTGCCGATGGTCAAGGGCCGTGCCGCGACGATGACCCACGACTACAAACGCAACGGCACCACCACGCTGTTCGCGGCGATGAATGTGCTCACCGGTGCGGTGATCGGTCAATGCCTGCCCAGGCACCGGCACGAGGAGTTCTTGAAGTTCCTCAAGACCATCGACGCCGAAGTGCCCAAGGGGCTTGCGGTCCACCTGATCTTGGACAACTACTCCACCCACAAGCACCAAGACGTGCAACGGTGGCTACGCCGACACAAGCGGTTCCACCTGCATTTCACCCCGACCTCCTCGTCCTGGCTGAACCTGGTCGAGCGCTGGTTCCGCGAACTCACCGACAAGGCCTTGCGCCGCGGCAGTTTCAACTCCGTCCCGTCGTTGATCGCGGCGATCGAGGACTACCTGTCAGCACACAACGAAGACCCCAAACCGTTCGTCTGGACCGCCACCGCCGAGTCGATCCTCGCCAAAGTCACCCGCGCCCGCCAGGCCCTCCAGCAAGTGGTGAGTCAATGACGAGACGGACCACTAG
>JBMOMI010000541.1:0-2767 GCA_049325235.1 Actinomycetota bacterium
CGAGGCGGTCGAGGAGCTGGAGGTCGGCACGGTCAAGGTCAACGCCGTCTTCGGCGGAGCGCCCGACGGCTCTGCCGACCCGCGGCGCGCCAGCGGGAGCGGCCGTGGCTACGGCCCGGACCTGCTGGCGGAGCTGACCGCACTCAAGGCGGTGCACCTGGAACCGGCCGAGATGCGGGCGGCGTCGGCACGCGGTGAGGTGAGTGCATGAGAGAGGGAGAGCCCGGGTCGGTGACCAGCCGGTACGCGCCCTGCACGCCGGACGACGTGTGGGCCGTGCTGGCCGACGGGTGGTCGCTGGCCTCCTGGGTCGTCGGCGCCGCGCGGATCCGGTCCGTGGACGCCGGATGGCCCGCCACGGGCACGCGCGTGCACCACTCGGTGGGCACCTGGCCCGCTCTCATCGACGACTCGACCACCGTGCGGGCCAGCGAGCCGGGCCGGCGGCTGCTGCTGCAGGCGCGCGCGTGGCCGACCGGTGAGGCGACGGTCGACATCACGCTGGCGCCAGAGGGCGACGGATGCCGCATCACGATGAGCGAGGACGCGTCGGCCGGGCCCGCTCGGCTGATCCCTGCGGCCGTGCGCCGGGCACTGCTGGACGAGCGCAACCGCGAGGCCCTGCGGCGCCTCGCGCTCATCGCCGAAGGCCGCCGGCGACGTGAGGCGTGACGACGGTGAGGGTCAGACGAACGGCCAGCGCTCCGCCGCCAGCCGGTACTGCACCTCCCCACCGGCGTCCGTGCGGCAGACGACACCCTCCGCGAGCAGCGACTCCAGGGCGGCCTGGACAGCCTCCGGCTCCAGGGACGTGAGCCGCATGAGCTCGCGAACGGTGCCGGGTCGGCGGTCGCACTGCAGCTCCGCGACACTGGCGAGCACCCGCTGCACCGCAGGCGCCGAGACCTCCGTCGGGACCGCCATCGTTCACACTCCCCGTGCCACGCCCCTGGCCCGTCCAGGGGTGGCACTGCCCCTTACCCGGTTCCGGCCCGTTCATGCCTGGCGTTCCACGAGGGGAGTCCGGTGATGCCCGTCCCGCCGTCCGGCGCGCAGCTGGAGATCACGCACGGGGACCAGGCCGCGACCGTCGTCGAGGTCGGCGCCGGCCTGCGCGCCTACAGCCGGGCGGGCCGGCAGGTCATCGAGCCGTACGCCGTGGACGCAATGGCGGACGGCGCCCACGGGGCCACGCTCGTGCCCTGGCCCAACCGGCTCGAGGACGGCCGCTACACCTGGGACGGCACCGAGCACCAGCTCGCGCTGACCGAGCCCGGCAAGCAGAACGCCGTCCACGGCCTGCTGCGGTGGGTGCCCTGGCGCGTCACCGAGGCCACGGCAGCGTCGGCGACTCTGCGGACGCTGCTGCCGGCGCAGCAGGGCTACCCGTTCACGCTGGAGGTGTCGGTCCGGTACTCCCTGGGCAACGGCGGCCTCACGGTGACGACGAGCGCGACGAACGTGGGCACGGCGGCGGCGCCGTTCGGGGTCGGCCACCACCCGTACCTGTCCCCCGGCGCGGGCACGATCGACGCCTGCCTGCTGCAGGTGACCGGGGCGACCAGGGTGCTGACCGACCCGGAGCGTCAGCTGCCGACCGGAACGGAGGCGGTGGCCGGGACGCCGTACGACTTCCGGGAGCCGCGGCCGCTCGGCGCCCTGCAGGTCGACCACGCGTTCGCCGACCTCGACCGGGACGGCGACGGGCGGGCCTGGGTGCGGCTGACCGGTCAGGACGGCGCCACCGCGGCGCTGTGGGTCGACGAGTCCTACCGCTACCTGGAGGTGTTCACCGGCGACACGCTGGAGCCCGGACGCCGCCGCACCGGCCTGGGCGCCGAGCCGATGACATGCCCGCCGAACGCCTTTCGCACCGGCACGGACGTGCACCGGCTGGAGCCGGGCAGGTCCGTCGCGTACGCGTGGGGCCTGACCCTCTGACCTCGACGGGCAGGTCCTCCCGGTCTGTGCTTACCTGGGGACTCCCCCGGACAGCGCTACGAGGAGACTCCCGTGACGCCAGCCGTCGTACTGCTGCTGATGACGCTCGCCCTCGTGGCCGGCCTGTACGGGCTGCACGCGGCGCTGTCGGTGGCGCGGCAGGCGGCGGCCGCGCTGCCGTTCGAGTCCGGGACGGTCCCGCAGCAGCACGCCGTCTCGCGCTTCCACGTCCGGTGGTACGCCGTCACCGTCCTCTTCCTGGCCTTCGACATGGAGATGGTGTTCATGTACCCGTGGGCGGTCGTCGTGGCCGGCATGGGGCCGGCGGCGGTCGTCGAGATGTTCGGCTTCCTCGCCGTGCTGCTGGTCGGGGTGGTCTACACCTGGCGCGAGGGAGCGCTGCGGTGGACCTGAGGTCACGGCTCGCCCGCTGGGCCCTGGCCCGGCCCCACGTGCTGCTCCTCGACGCCCCGCCGGCGAGGGACCTGCGCTGGCAGGCGGAGGCGGAGATCGACGCGCGCGGCTGGCGGCACGCCACCTCGCCCGCGGACACGGACGTCCTGCTCGTCACCGGCCGGCCGGGGCCCGAGCTCGGCGCCGCGGCCGATCTGTTGTGGAGCCAGGTCCCCGCGCCACGGCTGCGCCTGGACGTGCCGGACGGCGAGGGGCTCGGCTCCGCGCTCGACACCGCCGTCGAGCGTCTGGCCGTCACCGGTGCGGACCCCGCCCCGGCCGACCCGTGGGCAGCCGTGCCACAGCCCGGCGGGGACGACGCCGGCACGGACCACGGCGGCACGGACCACGGCGGCGGGCACGAGCACATGCA
>JBMOMI010000542.1:0-2763 GCA_049325235.1 Actinomycetota bacterium
GAAGACGGCCGCCAAGAAGACGGCGGCGAAGAAGACGCCCGCCAAGAAGACGCAAGCCAAGAAGGCCCCGCGCAAGACCGCCTGACCGGGTCAGAGGCGGGTGCGGAGCCAGTCGGTGACGATGCCGTGGACGTCGGGCGAGATCTCATGGCCCACGCCGGGCAGGACCCGGACGTCGAGGTCGGCGTTCGGGGCGACGTCCGGCAGGTCGACCAGGGGCCGGAAGCCGGTGAACAGGTACGGCACCACGTCCGCGCCCTGCACCGGCACCGCGCGGTCGAGCTCGCCGGCCAGGTGCAGCGCCTCGAACGCGCCGTCGCACGACGCGGTGGTGATGCTGCCGTTCACCACCGCGACCGCGTCGACGAGCTCGGGCCGCTCGCACGCGATCCGGTAGGCGAGCATGCCTCCGTTGGAGTACCCGACCAGCGCCACCGTGTCGGCGCCGTCGGCCCGCAGCCGGGTGAGCAGGCGGGCGACGAAGCCGACGTCGTCGATGTCCGAGCGGGCCGCCGACCCGCAGCAGCCGCCCGCGTTCCACGACGGCCGGTCGCCGAGGCCGGTGGGGTAGACGACGGTGGCGGCCAGCTCGCGGGCCCAGGCGTCGGCGTCCAGCGGCCCGTCCCGCAGCTGCGCCGGGCTCGAGGTGTAGCCGTGCAGGGCGACGATCACCCGGTCTCGCACCGGCTCGCCGGCGGGGACCACGACCAGCGGTCGCTCGGCATCCGGCACGGCCGGGATCACCGGGTCCGGCTCGAGCACCGCGCGCGGCGCGGGCGTCGACTCGGCCGGGCCGCCGGTGCCGACCTGGACCACGCCGAGCACCAGGGCGCCGAGCAGCGCGGCCACCGCACCGGCCCGCGGCAGCACGCGGCGCCGCGACCTGATCCCCGTCGTCACGAGCCCAAGGATGACTCACCGGAGCGAGTGAGCCGGTAGCGGCCCGGGAAGTCGTGGGTGAGGATGCCCCGGTGAGCCGCATCGCCGCCGTGGCGCCCGTCCTGCCGCCGCACCGCCACACGCAGGCGGAGATCACCGAGCTGTTCGCCGACCTCGTCGTGCCGTCGGGGGAGAAGCGGGCGCTGCTCGAGCGGCTGCACGCGTCCGCAGGGGTGCGCGAGCGGCACCTGGCGATGCCGCTGCACGCCTACCGCGGCCTTCAGGGGTTCACCGCGGCGAACGGCGTGTTCATCGACGTCGGCGCGGAGCTGGGGGAGCAGGCGATCTCGACCGCCCTGGACGCCGCCGGGCTGGGTCCGCAGGACGTCGACGTCGTGCTGGCCACCAGCGTCACCGGCATCGCCGCGCCGTCGCTGGAGGCGCGGCTGGTGAGCCGGCTCGGGCTGCGCCACGACGTCAAGCGGATCCCCGTGTTCGGCCTCGGCTGCGTCGCCGGTGCCGCCGGCATCGCCCGCTTGCACGACTACCTGGTCGGGCACCCCGACGACGTCGCCGTCCTGCTCAGCGTCGAGCTGTGCTCGCTCACGGTCCAGCGGGACGACGACTCCACCGCGAACCTCGTCGCCAGCGGGCTGTTCGGGGACGGCGCCGCCGCCGTCGTGCTCGTCGGCGAGCGGCGCGCCGGGCGGATGGCGCTGCCGCCCGGGCCGCGGGTCGTCGCCACCCGCAGCCGCTTCTACCCCGACACCGAGCAGGTGATGGGCTGGGACATCGGCGGCACCGGCTTCAAGATCGTGCTGGCGGCGAGCGTCGCGGACGTCGTCGAGGCCCACCTCGCCGACGATATGAAGGGCTTCCTCGACGACGCCGGTCTGTCTGTCGCGGACGTCGAGCGCTGGATCGCGCACCCCGGCGGGCCGAAGGTGCTGCGAGCGGTGCAGGCCTCCCTCGGCCTCGCGGACGGCGCCCTGCGGCACGCCTGGGAGTCCCTGGCCGCCGTCGGCAACCTGTCGTCGTCCTCGGTGCTGCACGTGCTGGCGGCCACCCTGGACGACGAGGTGCCGTCGCCGGGCGGGTACGGCGTCCTGATGGCGATGGGCCCGGGCTTCTGCGCCGAGCTCGTGCTGCTGCGCTGGGACGCCTAGTGCCCAGCGAGGCCTGGTACGCGGCGCTGGTCGGGGTCGTCGTCCTCGCCCGGCTCGCGGAGCTGGTCGTGGCCCGCCGCCACCTGCAGTGGGCACTCGCTCGCGGCGGGGTGGAGCACGGCGCCGGGCACTACCCGGTGATGGTGGCGCTGCACACCGCGTTCCTGGTGGCCTCCCTGGTGGAGGTGCCGCTGGCCGACCGCCCGTTCCTGCCGTGGCTGGGCTGGCCGGCGCTGGCGGTGCTGGTCGCGGCGCACGTGCTGCGGTGGTGGTGCATCACGTCGCTGGGCAAGCGCTGGACGACGCGGGTCGTCGTACTGCCCGGCGCGCCGCTGGTGACCCGTGGCCCGTACCGGTGGCTGCGCCATCCCAACTACGTCGCGGTGGCGATGGAGATCGCCGCCCTGCCGCTGGTGCACACGGCCTGGGTCACCGCGGCGGTGCTCACCGTGCTCAACGCGGCGCTGCTGCTCGGCGTGCGGATCCCGGCCGAGGAGCGCGCGCTCGCCGGGGCCGCCCGGTGACCGACGTCCTCGTCGTCGGGGGCGGGCCCGTCGGCCTCGCCGCGGCGCTGGAGGCCCGGCGGCGTGGCCTGTCGGTCACGGTGGTCGAGCCGCGCGCCGCCCCCGTCGACAAGGCGTGCGGGGAGGGGTTGATGCCGGGCACCGTCCGGGCGCTCGGCGAGCTGGGGGTGGACGCCGCGAGCCTGCCCGGCGTG
>JBMOMI010000543.1:0-2763 GCA_049325235.1 Actinomycetota bacterium
CGCCGCGGTGCCGCCACTCGCCGCGCAGGCGGTGCGCCACGGCCGCGAAGGGGATCGCCGCGCTGGTGAGGAGCATGCGGCGCACCTCCGCGGCGTCCCGGGGGCCGGGCGCGATCCGGCGCCGGGCGAAGTCGGCGGTCAGCGCCGTCCAGGCGGACGCCGCGAGCGCGGCCCCGCGGGGCCGTCGCGCCAGCAGCAGCGCCCCACCGGCCACGCCCGCGGCCACGGTCGCGGCATGGCACGGCAGCCGGCCCCGCCCCGTCTCCGCGTCGACCCGCCAGCGCCGGCCGTGCAGCCGGCGCATCAGCGCGTCGTCGGCGTTGCCGGCCTGCACCCGCAGGCTGACCCAGTCGTCCACCGGGCGCACCGGGTGCACGGCGACGCGCTCGCCGCGCACCAGCCGCCACCCCGCCCGCTGCACGCGCAGCGCGAGGTCGGCGTCCTCCCGGTAGGCCCGGCCGAAGCGCTCGTCGAAGCCCGCCACCTGCACGAGCGCCGCACGGCGGTAGGCCATGTCCGCGGTGGCCCAGGCCGCGTCGGCCAGACCCGCCGTGCCACGCTCCCAGTCCGTGGGACGCCGTCCCGACGGCAGCGGCACGTGCAGCCGCCCCTGCGACCCGCCGACGTCCGGACCGGCAGCGGACAGGTCACGCGCGAGCGCCGCCGCCCATCCCGCCGGGAGCTCGACGTCGTCGTCGAGGAACGCCACCCACTCGGCCGTCGTCAGCCGCCACCCGAGGTTGCGGGCGGCGGCCGGCCCGCGCCCGAACCCGCGGACGACGCGGACCGCCGGGCCGGGGCCGTCGACGTCCAGCGGGGGCTGCGGCGTGCGCCGGTCGTCGACGAGCACCACCTCGTCCGGCGGCGGACCGTCCTGCGCGGCGAGCGTCTCCAGCAGCCGCACCAGGCTCGGCCGGCCCAGGGTCGGGACGACGACGGCGTACCGGACGCCGGTCACCCCGGTCCCCGGAACAGCTCGCCGCGGCGGACCAGGTGCGGTCCGACGACGAGGACGTCGACCGGCGCGGAGCCGAACAGCTCCAGGGCGTCGCGCGGGTCGTCGACCATCGGCCGTCCCGCGGTGTTGAGGCTCGTGTTCACCACGACCGGCAGCCCGGTGCGGGACTCGAACGCCCGCAGCAGGGCCGCCACGTGCGGGAGCGTGTCGTCGTGCACGGTCTGGATCCGGGCGGTGCCGTCCACGTGGACGACGGCCGGGATCTTCTCGCGCCACTCCGGCCGGACCCGGTGCACGAACAGCATGTACGGGCTCGGCAGCGGCCCGTCGGTGAAGATCCCGGCGGCCCGGTCGGCGAGCACCATCGGCGCCACCGGGCGGAACTGCTCCCGGCCCTTGACGTCGTTGAGCCGCTCGAGGTTCGCGGCCCGCCCGGGGTGCGCCATCAGCGAGCGCTGGCCGAGGGCGCGCGGACCGAACTCGCTGCGGCCGTCGAACCACGCGACGACGCCGTCGGACGCCAGGACGTCGGCGACCTCCCCGGCGAGGTCGTCGGGCGTGGTGAACGGCACGGCGGCGCGGCGCAGCCAGGCCGCCAGGTCGTCGTCCGACCAGCCGCGCCCGAGGGCGGCCGAGGCCATCGGCTCGGGCACCTCGCCGCCGTCCGCGGACAGCGACAGCGCCGCCCCCAGGGCGGTGCCGGCGTCCCCGGCTGCCGGCTGGACCCACACCTCCTCGAACGGCGTCTCCCGCCAGATGCGGGTGTTCGCGACGCAGTTCAGGGCGGTGCCGCCGGCCATCGTGAGCACGCGGTCGCCGGTCTGGGCGTGCACCCAGCGGGCGAGGTCCACGAGGACCTCCTCCAGGCGGGTCTGCACGGACGCCGCGAGGTCGGCGTGCTCGGGCCCCCACTCCTCGCCGGAGCGCGCCGGCACCCAGCGGGACCAGTCCGGGACCTCGGCGACGAAGCCGCCGTCCCCGGTGGCGTAGACCAGCTCGCGGAGCTCCTCCAGGTGGCGGGGCGTGCCGTAGGAGGCGAGCGCCATCACCTTGTACTCGTCGCTGGAGCGCAGGAAGCCGAGGTGCTCGGTGACCGACTCGTACAGCAGCCCGAGCGAGTGCGGCAGCTCCTGGCTGGCGAGGACCTCGAGGCGCCCGCCGCGGTAGCGACCGGCCAGGTGGGAGGCCCGCTCGCCGCGCCCGTCGAGCACCAGCACGCTGGTCGGCTCACCCGCCGACGCCGGCGCCGCCAGCCCGGCGGACGCCGCGTGGGCGACGTGGTGCGGCACGAACCGCACCTGCTCCCGCTCCAGGCCCGGCAGCGCGGTGACCAGGAACCCCGGCGCGTGCTCGGCGTAGGTGACCCGCAGGTGGTCCCACGGGTCGAACAGCCCCATCTCCTCGGCCGGCTTGGCCAGCGCCGGGTCGAACGAGTAGCCGACGGCGTCGAGGTCCTGCGGGCGCAGCCCCGCCTCGCGCAGGCACCAGCGCATCGCCTGCTCCGGCAGCTCCCAGGCGGCGAACGGCACCGGCCGCTTGCCGTGCTTGCGGCGGCTGAACCGCTCCTCCTCGGCCGCCGCGACGATCTCGCCGTCCACGACGAGCGCCGCGGCGGGGTCGTGGAACAGCGCGTTGACTCCCAGCACCCGCATGGGGGCGACCTACCCGGGGAGAAGCGGTTCACACGCGCCGAGAAGCACTTCTCCCGCGGAATGGTGGAAGCGGCGCCGTTTCGCGGGCGCGCAGGAGGGCAGTACGAGGTCATGAGCGCACATGCACCCGGGTACTCGCCCCACTTCGCGTCC
>JBMOMI010000544.1:0-2760 GCA_049325235.1 Actinomycetota bacterium
TCCGTCGGCTCCCCGGCCGGTGCCGCGGTGGTCTGTTCCGCGGCGGGCTGGCCGTTGTTGCCGGCCGGCGCGGCCACGTCCGGGGCGTCGTCCCCGAGCAGCGTCATCGCGCCGACGAGCACAGCCACGACCGCGACGACCACGAGCAGCAGCGGCACCATCGCCAGCGCCGGGTTGGCGCGGGCGCGGTGCGCGCCGCGCCGGCCGTCGACCGGTTGCAGGTCGTCGAACTCGTCGCGGGGGTAGGTCCGGCCCTGGCCCGCAGCGGGGGTGCGCTCGCTCATCGCGGGCGAGCCTAGGCGGTTCAGACCTGGATGCCGAGACGCCGGGCCGAGCGGGCCCGCTGGCGGGACGCCCGCATCCGGCGCAGCCGCTTGACGAGCATCGGGTCGAAGGCAAGGGCCTCGGGACGGTCGATGAGGGCGTTGAGCACCTGGTAGTACCGGGTGGCGGACATGTCGAAGAGCTCGCGGACCGCCTGCTCCTTGGCGCCCGCGTACTTCCACCACTGCCGCTCGAACGCGAGGATCTCCTCGTCGCGGGCCGACAGTCCGGACTCCTCGCGGTCCCTGGCCTCGGCGGCGTCCATGCACCCCCCCCCTGTGCGGCTGCTGCGCGGGCGCCCCCCGGCGGCCCCACTGTAGGCGGTGAACGACACGCGTGTCATTCGCACCGCGCCGGGCCTCGGCGGCTCCCCCGATCGGGGGTAACGGGGCGCCCGGACGCGGAGGGGGGACCACGGCCGGGCGCCTGGACAGACGATAGGTCCCGCGGCGCGCGAGACGCACACCCGGCCGGTTTGCGCCCCGCGCCCCCGGTCGCGTAGGCAGTGGCCGTGCTCGTCGACGACGCGGTCCACCCCTCCTGGCGGCAGGTCCTGGCCCCGGCCCAGGCGTCGCTGGGGCAGGCGACCGCGTTCCTGGAGGCCGAGGCCGGCGCGGGGCGCGGGTTCCTGCCCGCGCCCGAGCGGGTGCTGCGCGCGTTCGAGCAGCCACTGGACGACGTCCGCGTGCTCGTCGTCGGGCAGGACCCCTACCCCACGCCGGGCCACGCCTGCGGGCTGTCGTTCGCGGTCCAGCCGGACGTGACGCCGCTGCCCCGCAGCCTGACGAACCTGTTCACCGAGCTGGTGGCGGACACCGGCGTGCCGCGGCCGACCAGCGGCGACCTGTCGCCGTGGTGCGCGCGGGGGGTGCTGCTGCTCAACCGGGTGCTCACCGTCCGGCCCGGCGCCGCGGGGTCCCACCGGGGCCGCGGCTGGGAGGAGGTGACCGCGCAGGCGGTCCGGGCGCTGGCGGCGCGCGGCGGACCGCTGGTCGCCGTGCTCTGGGGACGCCAGGCGCAGGCGCTGCGGCCGCTGCTCGGCGACGTCCCGGTCGTCGCCAGCGCGCACCCCAGCCCGCTGTCGGCGTCCCGCGGGTTCTTCGGCTCGCGGCCGTTCAGCCGGGTGAACGCGCTGCTGGCGGCGCAGGGCGCTCCCCCCGTCGACTGGGCCCTGCCGTGAGGCGTCAGCGCGCGTACGGGTCGGCGACCACGCCGACGGACGCCGCGTCGTCCCACGTGTAGACCTCGCGGCCGCCGACGAACACCCGCAGCGCGCGGGAGAACACGTCGAGCGGGTCCCCGGACCACACCACGACGTCGGCGTCCTTGCCCACCTCGAGGGACCCCACCCGGTCGTCCAGGCCCATGATCCGGGCCGGGTTGAGGGTCAGCGCCCGCAGCGCCTCGGCGCGGTCGAGGCCTTCCTTGACCGCGAGGCTCGCCTGGTGCACGAGGAAGTTGATCGGCACCACCGGGTGGTCGGTGGTGATGGCGATGGTGACGCCCGCGGCGGCGAGCAGCCCGGGGTTGCGCAGGTGGCGGTTCCGCAGCTCGACCTTGCTGCGGGTGGTGAACAGCGGTCCGATCACCACCGGGACGCCGCGCTCGGCGATGACGTCGGCCAGCAGGTGCGCCTCGGTGCCGTGGTTGATCACCAGCCGGTAGCCGAACTCGTCGGCCAGCCGCAGCGCGGTGGCGATGTCGTCGGCGCGGTGGGAGTGCTGGGACCACGGCAGCTCGCCGTCCAGCACGCGCACGAGGACCTCGCACGACGGGTCGCGGTCGAACGGGTCCCCCTTCTCGGCGGCCCGGTCGCGGCGCGCCTTGTAGTCCTGGGCGCGCATCATCGCGTCGCGGATCACGGCCGCGACGCCCTGCCGGGTCGACGGCAGCTTCTTCTGGTCGCCGTACACCCGCTTGGGGTTCTCGCCGAGGGCGCTCTTCACGGACACCGGCTCGCGCAGCAGCATCTCGTCGACCATGCGGCCCCAGCACTTCAGCGCGACGGTCTGCCCGCCGATCGGGTTGCCCGAGCCGGGCTTGACGACCGCGGTGGTGACACCGCCGGACAGCGCGTCGCGGAACCCCTCGTCCGCCGGGTTGACGGCGTCCAGCGCGCGCATCCGCGCGCCGTTCGGGTCGGTCATCTCGTTGGTGTCCTGGCCGGCCCAGCCCTCGGCCTCCTCGTGGACACCCATGTGGGCGTGCGCCTCGACGAAGCCCGGGAGCACCCAGGCGCCGGCCGCGTCGACGACCTGCGCGCCGTCCGGGACCTCGACGTCGGCGCCGACGGCGGCGATCCGGCCACCGTCGAGCACCACCGTGCCGTTCTCGATCGGCTCACCCGCGATCGGGACGACCCGACCCCCGGTGATCGCGATGGGCTGGCCGCTGGCTGTCACCGTTGCTCCCCTTTCGTCCGCGGTGCCCCCGATC
>JBMOMI010000545.1:0-2753 GCA_049325235.1 Actinomycetota bacterium
GGCCAGCCATCTGCCCGAGGCCCAGGTGCTCCCCGCCGCGTCCACCGCGGCGGCCGCGGCGCTGGTCGCCGAGCCGGGGGCGGCGTACGACGCCGCCATCGCCGCCCCGGTCGCCGCCGACCACTACCGGCTGGCCGTGCTCGCCCACGACATCGGGGACAACCCCGGGGCGGTAACCCGGTTCGTCCTCGTCTCCCGGCCCGGGCCGCCGCCGCCGCGGACCGGCGCGGACCGCACCACGGTGGTCGCCTACATCGCCGAGGACCACCCGGGGGCGCTGCTCGAGGTGCTCACCGAGTACGCCGTCCGAGGGGTGAACCTCACCCGCATCGAGTCCCGCCCCACGGGGGACGGGCTGGGCCGCTACTGCTTCACCATCGACTGCGAGGGGCACGTGGCCGACGCCCGGGTCGGCGAGGCGCTGGTCGGGCTGCGCCGGGTCTGCGCCGACGTCCGGTTCCTCGGCTCGTACCCGCGGGCGGACGGCGAGCCGGCCACGGTACGCCGGGGCACCAGCGACGCCGACTTCGCCGACGCCGCCGCCTGGCTGGCCCGCATCCGCACCGGCCAGCTCTAGCCGCCCCACCTCACGGCGAGGATGCGGATCGCCCGCGGGCGTACCCGCCCGCGAGGGGGCCTGCGGGACGGACCGTCGACATGTTCGTTTTGTTCGACTAGGCTGGCCAGCGGGGAACGACGTTGGGGTCAGGAGGAAGGCCATGCCCAGGACGGCGGCCAGCGGCGAGGCGAGGACGTACGTACCTGACGACGAGCAGGGTGCCGCTATCGCCGACTTCGTGCGAGTCCTCAACGAGGCGGGAGTAGCTGCACCCGCCTCGCGACCGGCGCTCGTCTCGGCCAGCGGGGAGCGGCACGAGCTGCCCGAGTCGATGTTCGAGGTACTGCGGCAGGTCGCGGACGCCCTGTCTAGCGGCATGGGGGTGAGTGTGGCGCCGTTGAGTGCCTTGCTGACTACCCAGGAGGCAGCCGACTTTCTCGGGATCTCGCGGCCGACGCTCGTCCGCATTCTCGAGCGAGGCGAGATCCCGATGGAGAAGCCGGGTCGGCACCGCCTCGTCCGCCTGAAGGAACTCGTGGAGTACCAGGAGCGGGTCAAGACGCGGCGTCGTGCAGCCCTCGACGAACTGGTTGCTGACGCCGAGGCGGACGCGCTCTACGACCGGTTGGATCGCCCCGCGCCGCGAACGCGATGACCGATGGTGTTCCCGGCGTTCCTCGACACCTGTGTCCTGTTCAGTCCCACGCTTACGGACACGCTGCTGCGGATCGCCGAGGAGGACGCGTTTCGTCCGCACTGGTCGGCTGAGGTGCTCGAGGAGTTGCGTAGGGTGCTGGTCCGCGAGGGGATGCCGGAGGAGAGGGCGGCGAAGCGGATCGCCTCGATGGAGTCCGCCTTCGGGGAGGCCACCGTGGCCGGCTATGCCCCGCTGGTCGAGGCGATGACCTGCGATCTGAAGGACCGCCACGTTCTCGCTGCCGCTGTCCATGCTCGCTGCGAGGTCTTGGTCACCTTCAACGTGAGGGACTTTCCACCGGAGTCGACCGTCGCGCACCAGATCGCAGTGGTCACCCCCGATGCATTCCTGCTCGACCAGCTCGACCTTCATCCGGCCAAGGTCGGCCGAGCGCTCGTTGGGCAAGTGACGGCGGCGAAGCGGCCGCGGCTCACGATGGGACAGCTGCTGAGTCGTCTAGCTCGGGCGGGCGTCGAAGGGTTCGCCGAGGAAGCTCGCCGCCACCAGTTCGCGTGACGTCGCGCTGCGCGTCCTACACGTCGGGGGTCGGCGGTCACCGGGACCTCCCGGGCGGTGCTCACCGCGCCTCCGGCGCCGGGACGCGAACCAGCAGCGCCCCCGGGTCGACCCGGATGTCGAGCCGACGCCCGGGGGCCAGCGGGTCCCCGTCCAGCTGGCGCGGCTCGGGCCGGTCCGCCTCGATCCGCACCCGGCGCGCCCGGTGCCGGGAGACCTGGGCGGTGCCGTCCCGGCGGCCGCGCAGCAGGTGGGTCGCCACGCTGGCCCAGTCCCGCAGGGTGCGCGGCGCCAGCACCAGCACGTCGAGCAGCCCGTCGTCCGGCCGCGCGTCGGGCAGCAGGGCCACCCCGCCGCGCAGCGTCCCCACGTTGCCGACCAGGACGGTGCGGGCGCGCAGGCGCCTCGGCGGGTCGTCGTCCACGGTCAGCCACAGCCGCATCCGCCGGTCCCGCAACCGGCGCAGCCCGGAGACGGCGTACGCCGGCCAGCCCAGCCGCCGCTTCAGGCCGTCCGGCGCCCCCTGCATCATCGCCGCGTCGAACCCCATCCCGGCCATCACCGTGAAGCAGCCGCCGCCCTCGACCCGGCCCACGTCCACGCGGCGCACGGCGCCGTGGACGACGACCTCCAGGGCGTCCGCGGGGGCCACCGGCAGCTCCAGGTTGTGCGCGAGCAGGTTCCCGGTGCCCGCGGGGAGCAGGGCCAGCGGTACGCCGCTGCCGGCGAGGGCGCCGGCGCAGGCCATCACCGTGCCGTCCCCGCCGCAGGCGACGACCAGCCCGGCGCCGGCACGGACCGCCGCGCCGGCCAGACCCCCACCCGGGTCGGCCGGGGTGGTCTCACACCAGGTCACCGCCCAGCCGGCGGCGCGCAACGCCGGTCCCACCTGGGCCCGCAGCGCCGCCGCATCCTCGACCTTGGTGGGGTTGACGACCACCCAGGCCTGGCGCATCAGCTCAGCGCTCCCCGGCCCGGGCC
>JBMOMI010000546.1:0-2736 GCA_049325235.1 Actinomycetota bacterium
GCCGGTCAGCTCCTCCATACCGGCACGCTACGGGCCGGGTCCGACAACCACCTCGAACGACAACCGCTGCCCGCCAACGAAGATCGACCCGGATTCCTTGATCGACGGGAGTTCCTTGATCGACGGGAAGGGGGAAGGGGCGGGGCGGAGGGCAAGGGATTCGAACCCTTGAGGACGGAGTGGGTACCGCCCTAGCGGTTTTCAAGACCGCCTCCATCGGCCACTCGGACAGCCCTCCTGGAGGGTCGCCATTGTGCCGGACGTCGCCGACGACGCCTCACGAGCCCGCGAGCGCCGGCAGGTCCTCGACGACCACGCTCGCGCCGTCCGCGCCCGACCACGCGAGCCGCGCCGTCCCCGCCGCCACGTCGGCGCGCAGCTCGACCCACGCGTCGCCGGCGTCCCAGCGCACCGTCAGCCCCGGGCCGCCGCCGGAGCAGGCGAAGCGCCCGCCGAACGCCGGGTGCTCGTTCCGCAGGCGGATCAGGCGGCACTGAGCGGCCACGACGGCCCGCCCCAACGCGCCCTCGACCTCGGCGGGCGTGTAGTGGTGCCGGTTCACGTCGCGGCCCACGCCGGTGCGCGCCAGCCGCTCCATGTCGTTCGAGCCGGCGAGCAGGCCGACGTAGTAGACCTGCGGGACGCCAGGGGTCAGCAGCTGGACGGCGCGCGCCAGCAGGTAGCGGCGGTCGTCGCGGGCGAGCGCGTCGTAGAACGTGCAGTTCACCTGGTACAGGTCGACGTTCGCGGCCGCGGTCCCGGTGGCCTGCCGGGACGTGCCGCCGGAGTTCTCGTGGACCGACTCCACGAGGTCGTGGATCTGCTGTGGCGTGAGCAGACCGGCCCGCGCCGGGTCGAGCGGGTCGGCCCCGACGTCCACGACGCCGATGCCGTCGTGGGTGTCGAGGACGGTGACCGCGTTCACCGGGCGGATGCGCAGCCACTCGAGCAGCGGGTCGGCGTCCCCGGCCGTCAGCGCGTGCAGCACCAGCGGCGGCAGGGCGAAGTCGTACACCCGGTCGACGCGGCGGGCGATCTCGATCTGGTGCCGGTAGTAGGAGTGCACCTCGACCAGCACCTCGAGCCCGCGCTCGCGGCACCACGCGGTGATCTCGTCGATGAAGGCGTAGGTGTCCGGCGTCATGAACGACGTGGTCCCGGGTGTCTTGACCGCGTAGCCGACGGCGTCCAGCCGCACGCTCGTCACGCCGGCCGCGGCCAGGGTGTCGAGCACCCGCAGGAGGTAGGCGCGGGTGGCCGGGTGCGCGACGTCCACGTCGACCTGCCGGGGGGTGAACGTCGTCCAGACCAGCCGCCGGGTGCCGTCGGCGTGCCCGTACGGGGTGAACGGCAGGCCCGGCCGCGGGCGGTAGAGGCTCAGCAGGTCGTCCTCGCGGGCGCCGTCCGGGAAGACACCGCCGAGGGTGAGGAACATGCCGTCGAACTCGGAGGCCCGCCCGCGGGCCAGCCAGTCGAGGAACTGCGGGCTCTCGCTGGACACGTGGTTGACGATCACGTCGACCATGAGGTCACGGTCGGTCACGAGCCCGGCGACGTCGTCCCACGTACCGAGCCGGGGGTCGACGCGGGTGTGGTCGACTGGGTCGAAGCCGGCGTCCGCGCCGTCGTAGGGCTCGAAGAACGGCAGCACGTGGACGCCGCCGAACAGGCCCGCCAGCGGGCCGGTCAGCACCTCCCGCAGCCCGGCGAGCGACCCGCCGAGCCGGTCGGCGTACGTGATCAGCTGGACCTGGTTGCGCACGCGGCCACGGTGCCACGGCCCGGGCGGACGCCGTCACCGGGCCGGGCGTGCCCGGATTCCTTGATCACCGCGGGGGTGGGGTCAGGGGACGACGGACAGGTGGCGTCGCGTCCGGACCACGCGGGTGCAGCGGCGGCAGCGCAGCAGCGACGCGGCCGGGTGCGGGACGACCTCGAGGAACCCCGAGGTGTGGCAGTACGGGCACTGTCGCGAGCTGAGCAGACGCTCGCGCCGCGTTCGGCGGTCGACCTGCTCGGGCAGCGAGAGAGACATCGCTGCCATGGTCATCCACCGGCGGCCACCGGCCATATGCCCGGATCGCGTCACTACTGGCCGGTAGTAGAGGTCCCGAGCAGCCGGGCGACCACGACGTCGGCGATCGGCAGCGCCGACGTGGCCGCCGGGGACGGCGCGTTGCACACGTGCAGCTGCCGGTCGGTCTGCTCGAGCAGGAAGTCGTGCACGAGCGTGCCGTCGCGCAGCACCGCCTGCGCCCGGACGCCGCCCGGGTGCGGCAGCAGGTCGTCCACGGTGAGCTCGGGGCAGTACCGGCGGACGGCGTCCAGGTAGGCGCGCCGCAGCAGCGACCCGCGCACCTCGGCGAGGCCGGTGCGCCAGTACCTGCGGCCGAGCCGCCACAGCCCCGGGAAGCGGACGTACTCCGCGACGTCGCGCAGGGACGCCGCCCCCTTGCGGTACCCCTCCCGCGCCAGCGCGAGGACGGCGTTCGGCCCCACGGTCACGGTGCCGTCCACCATCGGCGTCAGGTGCACCCCGAGGAACGGCAGCGCCGGGTCGGGCACCGGGTAGACCAGGTGCCGGACCACGTCCCCGCGGTGCGGCGGCAGCCGGTGGTACTCGCCCCGGAACGGCACGACCTGGAACGCCGGTCGCAGCCCGCCCAGCCGTGCCACCCGGTCGGCCTGCAGCCCGGCGCAGGCGACGAGCCGCCGCGCCGCCCAGCGCCGCTCGCC
>JBMOMI010000547.1:0-2723 GCA_049325235.1 Actinomycetota bacterium
GGTGCAGCCCTCGCCGCTGCTGCCGCGGCGCTCGGGTTCACCGTGATGGCCGTGCTGCGCTGGCGCGCCACGCGCGCGGGCGAGCACGCCCGAGCCCCGTGGTACGCGCGGCCGCCGTCGGGGCGCTGGCTGTTCTGGCCGCGGGTCCCGCGCCTCGACCACGTGCACGCGCAGGACGCGGTCGGCGGGCGCGGCCTGTGGGGTCGCGTGGCCCGGCTGGTGGGACGCCGCCCCAGGACGGTGTGGGCGCTCACCCTCGGAGCGCTGCTCGGCCTGGCGGCGTTCGTGCCGCAGTTCGAGGCCGACGGCATCCGGCAGACGGACGTCTTCCGTGACCGGGTGGAGTCCGTGGTGGGCACCGAGGTGCTCGCCGAGCACTTCCCGGCCGGTTCGGGCAGCCCGGTCCTCGTCGTCACGCCGGCCGAGAACCTCGAACAGGTGCTCGACGTCGTCACCGGTGCGGACGGCGTCGCTCAGGCGGTGCCCACCGGTGCGGCACCGGCCGCACCCGGTGCGCCGCCGGGGCAGCCGCTGGTCGTCGACGGTCTCGCCCAGGTCGAGGCGACCCTGTCGGTCCCGGCGGACGGGCTCGAGGCCGAGGAGGTCGTCGCGCAGCTGCGAGAGGACCTCGACACGGTGTCCAGCGACGTCCTCGTCGGCGGCCAGACGGCGTCCAACCTCGACGTGCGCGAGGCGAGCCAGAGGGACCTGCGGGTGATCGTTCCCGCCGTGCTGCTGGTGATCCTCGTCGTCCTCGTCCTGCTCCTGGGGTCACTGGTCGCGCCGGTGCTGCTGGTCGTCGCGAACGTCGTCTCGTACGGCGCGACGATCGGGCTGTCGGCCATCGCCTTCGGCGAGGCATTCCTCGACCTGCCCGGCGGGGACCCCGCAGTGCCGCTCTACGGCTTCGTGTTCCTCGTCGCGCTCGGCATCGACTACTCGATCTTCCTGATGACGAGGGTGCGCGAGGAGTCGCTGACGCGCGGCACGCGCCCGGGCATCCTCGTCGGCCTCGCCGTCACCGGTGGCGTCATCACCAGTGCCGGCATCGTGCTGGCGGCGACGTTCAGCGCACTGGTGACGATCCCGCTGGTGTTCATGCTGCAGATCGCGTTCATCGTCGCGGTCGGCGTGCTGCTCGACACCCTCGTCGTGCGCACGCTGCTGGTGCCCGCACTGGCCTACGACGTCGGCCCCCGCGTGTGGTGGCCGAGCCGGCTCGTGCGGCAGGGTTGAGCCCGTGCGTGTCGGACTGGTCGGCTACGGGGACGCGGGGCGAGGGATCCACGCCCCCCTGATCGCGCGGGCCGGCAGCCAGGTCTCGGCGGTCCAGACCAGCCGTCCCGACCGGGTCGCCGCGGTGCGCGCCGACCTGCCGGACGCCACCGTCGTCGGCTCCCTGGGCGACCTGCTGGAGACGGAGCCGGACGTCGTCGTCCTGGCTTCCCCGAGCGGCGTGCACGCCGAGCAGGCCCTGCAGTGCATCGCGGGCGGCGTCCCGGTGGTCGTCGACAAGCCGCTGGCGACGGACGCCGCATCCGCTCGCGCCGTCGTGGACGCCGCGGAACGGGCCGGCGTCCCGCTGACCGTGTTCCAGAACCGGCGGTGGGACGGTGAGCACCTCGTGCTGACGCGACTGCTCGCGGAAGGCGTTCTCGGAGACGTGTTCCGGCTCGAACGTCGCTGGGAGCGGTGGCGTCCGGTGCCGAAGAACCGCTGGCGCGAGAACGCCCCGCCCGCCGAGGGTGGCGGTCTGCTGCTCGACCTGCACACGCACCTGGTCGACTCCGCCGTCCAGCTGCTGGGCCCGGTCACGGCGGTGTACGCCGAGCTGGCGTCGCGGACGACGCCGAGCGAGGACGACGCGTTCCTCGCCTGCACGCACGCCTCCGGGGCCCGAAGTCACCTCGGCGCACTGTCGCTGTCTGCGGCGCCCGGACCGCGGACTCGTGTACTCGGCACCGAAGCGGCCTACGTGGCAACGTCTTTCGAGGCCGAGCCGACCGCCTTCGCCGACCTGGCGGACCTGGACGACGACCACACCGGCTGGCTGGTCCGCGGCGACCGGCGCAGCCCGGTGCCGCGCGAGCCGGGCCACCACGCGGACTTCTACGTCCGCGTCGCCGAGGCGCTCGCCTCCGGGCAGGGCCAGGCGGGGATGCCCGTGCAGCCGGGGGACGCCGTCCACGTGCTGGACGTGCTGGACGCCGCGCGTGTCAGCGACGCCGAGCGGCGCGTCGTCCATATGCCGTGATCGGGGCGGGCCGACCGGGCCCCCTGTGGATGACGGAAACGGCGAGTCGGCCGGATGCGGTGCACTGGGGTGCGTGACTGGACTGGACGACGTCCCGCGGGTCCCCGGGTACCGCACCGACCGGCTGCTCGGCTTCGGCGGCACCGGCGAGGTGTGGGCGGCGGTGACCGAGGACGGCGGGGAGCCGGTGGCCCTCAAGGTGCTGCGGGTGCCGGAGGAGGAGACCGACCGGCTGCTGCGTGAAACCGCGCTGCTGCGCCGGGTCGACCACCCGCACGTCGTCCGGCTGCGCACGGTGGCCCGCGTGCCGGGCCACGGGCCGGTGCTGGTGCTCGACCGGGCCCTGGGCGGCAGCCTCGGGGCGCTCGTGTCGGCGCGCGGGCCGCTCGACGTCGGTGAGGTCGTCACCGTCCTGACCCCGCTGGCCGGGGCGCTCGCCGACCTGCACGAGCGGGGCCTCGTGCACGGG
>JBMOMI010000548.1:0-2716 GCA_049325235.1 Actinomycetota bacterium
TGCGTGAAGCGGTCGACGCCGGCGCAGTCGGCCTCGGTGACGACGCCGACCGGCCGGCCGTCGTCGTCCACCACCACGGCGGCACCGTGGGCCCGCTTCGGGATGAGGTGCAGCGCGTCGGTCACGGTGTCGGTCGGCCGGACGGTCACCGGCGTCTCGAGGACGGGGTGCCGGGACTTGACGTCGGCCACGACCGAGGCGACGACGTCCAGCGGGACGTCCTGCGGCAGCACCGCAAGGCCACCGCGGCGGGCGATCGTCTCGGCCATCCGCCGGCCACTGACCGCGGTCATGTTGGCGACGACCAGCGGGATCGTCGTCCCGGTGCCGTCGGTGGTCGAGAGGTCCACGTCCAGGCGTGAGGCGACCGCCGACCGGGAGGGGACGAGGAACACGTCCGCGTACGTCAGGTCGTAGGGCGGGGCCGAGCCGTCGATGAAGCGCACGGGACACCATGGTCGCACGCGAGGCCCCGGCGTCGGACGGCGAACCGGGCTCCTGGATCATGGCCCGCGACGACGACGGACTGGGGTGGCGATGGGCGACGGCGGGGTGGACCCCGGGCTGGTGGAGATCCGGGGCCTCAGCAAACGGTTCGGCGCGGTGCAGGCGGTCGACGACCTGACGTTCACCGTGCAGCCGGGCCGGGTGACCGGCTTCCTCGGCCCGAACGGCGCCGGCAAGACGACGACGCTGCGGATGCTGCTCGGCCTCGTCACGCCCACCGCCGGGACGGCCACGATCGGCGGCCGCGCCTACGCCGAGCTGGCGGCGCCGCAGCGCACGGTGGGCGCCCTGCTGGAGGCCAGCGACGTCCACCCGGGCCGCACCGGGCGGGACCACCTGCGGGTGCTCGCACTGACCGCCGGGGTGGACGACGCGCGCGTCGACGAGCTGCTGGCGCTGGTCGGGCTGTCGGACGCCGCGCGGCGCCGCGCCGGCGGCTACTCGCTCGGCATGCGGCAGCGTCTCGGCCTGGCCGCCGCCCTGCTCGGTGACCCGCGAGTGCTGGTGCTCGACGAGCCGGCCAACGGACTGGACCCCGAGGGCATCCGGTGGCTCCGGTCCTTCCTGCGCACGCTGGCCGAGGAGGGCCGCACCGTCCTGATCTCGAGCCACGTCCTGTCCGAGGTGCAGCAGACGGTGGACGACGTGGTCATCATCGCCCGCGGCCGGCTGGTGCAGCGGTCGTCGCTGACCGAGCTGGCCGCGGACGCCGAGCGGACGGTGCGCGTCGTCGCCCCGGAGCGGGAGCGGCTCGTCGAGACGCTCCGCGGCGCCGGCCTGAGCCCGGCGGACGTCGACGGCGCGGTCGTGGTGAGCGGCGCGACCCCGGCCGAGGTCGGGCACCTGGCTCACCGCGCCGGGCTCGAGCTGCACGAGCTGCGTGCGGAGTCCGAGGGTCTGGAGCAGACGTTCCTGCGGCTGGTGGCCGGCGACGACGCGGCCGTGACCGAGGAGGTGGCACGGTGACCGGCCTCGGCACGGCGCTGCGCGTGGAGCTGCGCAAGACGCTGACGACGCGGATGTGGTGGATCCTCCTGCTGGTGATGGCGCTCTACGTGCTGACCATCTCCGCCTTCGTCGCGCTGTCGTTCACCCAGGCCGGGCAGGCCGGCGCGCCGGGGGCTCCGGCGGGGCCGAGCCTGGACGACCCGGCGGTCCGCCTGGCCCTGTACACGCTGGCGATGCCGCTGGCCTACGTCTTCCCGGTGCTCGTCGGCACCCTGGCGATCACCACCGAGTACCGCTACCAGACGCTGACCTACACGTTCCTCGCCCAGCCGCGGCGCGCGCGGGTGCTCGCCGCCAAGCTCGCCGTGGGCGTGGCGTTCGGCCTGGCGCTGGGCGTCGTCGCCGTGGCGGTCGGCGCCGGCGGGGCGGCCGGCGTCCTCGCCCTCACCGGCAACGACCCCGGCCTGGACGGCGAGGTGCTGCGTGCCTTGGGCCAGACCGTCCTCGGGATGGGCCTGTGGGCGGCCCTCGGCGTGGGTGTGGGCGCCCTGGTGCGCAACCAGGTGGCGGCGATCGTCGTGGTGGTGGCGTTCTCGCAGCTCGTGGAGCCCCTGCTGCGGTTCGGCCTCGGCGCCTGGGAGGCCACGCGCGAGGTGTCGCAGTACCTGCCCGGCGCCGCCGGCGACGCGATGGCGGGTGCCAGCCTCTACACGCTCGGCAGCCCCGTCCAGCTGCTCGACTGGTGGCAGGGCGGGCTCGTCCTGGCCGCCTACGCGCTCGTCCTGCTGGCGGTCGGCGGGGCCTCCACGGTGCGCCGCGACGTCGCCTGAGACGCCCGGATCCGGCGCGAGGGTCGGAGTGTCGGCGGCCGCGCTCGCGGACTAGGGTTGTGGACGCCTCCGTTGACCCATCGCGACCGTGGAAGAGGGCGATCCTCGCCGTGTCCCAGACCGACTCCTCCGGTTCCCGCTCCAGCGGCCCCGCGCAGGCGCCGCCCGTACCGGAGGGCGCCGCTGCGGCGTTCGGTCCGAACGAGTGGCTGGTGGACGAGCTGTACCAGCGGTTCCTGGAGGACAAGGAGTCCGTCGACCGGGCCTGGTGGGACTTCTTCGAGGACTACCGCCCGACCGAGGGGCCGCACGGCCAGGGCTCGGACGCCGAGGAGTACGCCGAGCCGGCGGCGGCTGCCGCGGCGGCGCAGACGCCCCAGCAGCAGGCCGCGCAGCCTCTTGCGATCGTATTCCAGAAGGTCGGCCGGACC
>JBMOMI010000549.1:0-2714 GCA_049325235.1 Actinomycetota bacterium
AGACCGCCAGGCGGATCTCATCCACGATCGTCTCGATGGTGGACGCGATGAAAGCCGGATCGAGTTCTGGTGTGTCAGGCGGGAGCAGGCAGAGGTCGTCTCGTAGCTCTTCCGGTGTCAGCCCGATCGGAGCGTCGAGATCGTCGGTGGTGAGCCGATGCACGGTGAGTGCGTCGACGATGCGCAGTGCCGGCGCCACGTCGGCCTTGTTCTTCAGCCCCCGGTGCACCCGCTCGCGCAGGACCCGGGCCCGTTCCAGTACTTCCTTGATCTCGGGGATCACTCGGTTGGAGGGATCGGCGTCCAGGTCTGCGCGGTATTGGTCGAAGCAGATGAGCCCCGGGTCGCTCGTGGGTACCTCTTCTTCGAGTCTGCTCCTCATCTCTGAGGAAAGGGTCTCCAGGATGCGACGCTTCTCGACGAGGGTCAGGCTCTCAAACGTCCGCAGATATGCAGGATGGACGGGGAAGAGCTCGACGAAGTCCGATAGTTGCGACCCGATGCTCTCGAAACCGGTCGCGAATCTCGTCAGGTGGTCCCGGATCAGAGTCTTCTGCGACTCGTCCTTCTTCAGCAGCCGCTGCTGCACGACGTACGCGACGTCGTCCCGGGAGATGCGGAACTGCTGGTAGCGTTCGCGCACGCGCCTGATCTCGTCTTGGGCCAGGGCGAACCGCGGGTTGTCCCAGAGCATCTCCTGGACACCTGCGAGGACACGGAACCGCGACGACTGGCAGAACTCGCCCATCTCGCGCAGGAACCCGAGGTCGAGGATGAGCTCAGAGTCACGGCGGGTTCTCAGGTAGTCCAGGAGCTCGTCGATCACCACCAGCAGCCCCTGTTCGGGATACAGGGCCTCGAAGGCCGCCATCATCTCGGCCAGTGAGTCCTTGTTGTTCGCCACCTGGTCCAGCGGGGCGAACTCGTAGGTCACGCCCACCGCGGAGAGGCCCCGGCTCAGCTCCCTGGCCAGGATGTCCCGCAGACCCATCTTGACCGCACCGATCTCGATCCGGACCACTTTGAATCGTCCAGCGATGCTCGCTGCGTTCTCGGCAGTCTTCGCGTCGGTGAGCAGGGCAGCCAGGTCGGCATGTTCCGCGACGCCCGCGATCGTGCTCATCAAGTGCGTCTTGCCCGTCCCGTACGTTGCGACGAGCAACAGCCCCTTGTGATCTACCTCCGGGTTGTCGAACCGCAGCTGCGGAACGACTACTCCGTCGAGCACGTCTCGCATCGACTCGGAGATCACGTAACTGCGCACGTCCTCGGCCGCCTGGTCCTCAGCGCCGCCGGCCCGGAGCTGTTTGACGCTCTCGATCGGCTCGAACTGGACCAGGTCGCGGTATCGCATCAAGGGATCCTTTCCGTCGTGAACGGAGTCTCGTCCGGGAAGTCGACCCGGCGTGCCCGCAGGACCAGTGTGTCGGTCAGGTCTGACACGTACCGATCGAAGCGCCCCTCCACGCTGTAGGTCGCTCGATCGCCGACTACGTCTCCGGGCCAGACCGCAACCAAGCCACTCGCGTATCGGCTGTGATCGCGAAGAAAGCGGATGGGGTCGAGGAACATGGCCGGGTCGAAGAGGACGTCGAGATCCACGAGGACCCGCTCCCCGCTCAGCAGCACCGACGCGGCCGACGGATCCGGAGGAGACGGGAGATCCGTGAGCCGCTGCCCGACTTTGCATGGCTCGACACCGAGCAGTCCGGCCAGGCTCATCGCCGGTTCTCGGTCCCGCACGACGACCGCAAGGCGGCCCGGATGGCGCTCCAGCTCAGCCCATAGGGCGATGCCGTCATCCGGCCACGACATGCATCCTCCCCGTCCATCCCGGTTCGCCCGATTCTCACGTCTGGGCCAAAGGCGCGCTGAGAGCACCGAAGTTACCGTGTCCGGAGGAAACGACGGGGCAGCGGTGGCACGGGAGGGTGCGGGCCGCTCGACCGTCGAGGCTCTGGGCCTTGGGGCTGGTCGACCGTCCTGGTGAGGGGCCGCCGTCTACTGCCGGCCCACCGCCGCCACGATGGCCTCGACGGTCTCTGAGCCGACGCCCTCGTCGGGGTCAAGGTCTGCAAGCTCTCGCCGCAGACGCTCCGCGAGCCGATCGACGTCCTGCTGATCGCCGCGTGCGCCTGCGGCCCGGATAGCGTCGCGGTAGAGCAGCTCTGAGCATGGCTCGACGTGCAAGCCCCTGGCGGCGGCCTCCTGCGCTCCGCGGTAGTCACCGAGTTCGCAGCGCGCCACGGACAGCACGTGGGCGACATCGACGATCGCGCTGATCATCTCCTGGATGTCCGCCTCCGCCCAGGTGTACGTCGCGGGGTCGATACCGAGGAAGGGGCGGGCACGGACGAGGTCGAGGGCCGCCCCGAGGTCGTCGACGCCGTCAGGTCCTCGTGACAGACCTCGACGGGCCAGTCGGAGGAAGTCGTGCCAGTCGCAGGTCACCTCCGGACGCAGCCGGTACTCCCCACCGTCAGCGACCAACGGCAAGTACGGCTTGCCATCCGGTGTGCGGCCGAGCCACTGGCGAACGCGTGAGATGAACGGGTTGCGCGTGTTCTTGGGTACCCGGTGTCCGGGCCACAAGGCCTCGTCGACCTCGTGCGCGCTCGCACCGGGATGCAGGGCGAGGTAGGCAACCAGTTCGCTCGCGCGGCGTCGCCGGCCCGGTGCCGAACCGTCGTCCGCCCCCTCGACGTGCACGGAAC
>JBMOMI010000550.1:0-2708 GCA_049325235.1 Actinomycetota bacterium
CCGGCAAGACCGCCGAGCTCGCGCCGAAGACCCGCGTCGCCTGACCGCAATAACCAGGGTTGTTGCCGCCAAAGACCCCTCGGAGGGGCAACAACCCTGGTTAATGCGCTACTCGACGGGGCGCAGGCTCATCGGGCCGTAGACCTCGTCGGCCCCGGAGACGAGGCGCACCTGCTCGACCCCGGCGTCGAGCAGGTCGCGCCACGTCTCGCCGATCCAGGTCTCCGCGTCGGCCTGGGTCGGGAACCCCGACGCCGGCTGGCCGGCGGCCGGCTCCACGACCTGGCCGTCGGCGTCCTCGAACTGCCACCGGAAGCTGCTCATGGCGCCACCGTAGGGCCCGCGGCAGGCGCGGTGATCTCGGCGCCCTCCAGCGTGGCCACCTCGCGCAGGGTCCGCGCCGCCGCCTGCACCAGCGGGACGGCGAGCACGGCGCCGGTGCCCTCCCCGAGGCGCATCCCCAGGTCGAGGAGCGGCCGCAGGCCGAGGGCCTGCAGCGCCAGGGTCGCCCCCGGCTCGGCCGAGCGGTGCCCGGCGACCCAGTGGTCGGCGGCGACCGGGCACAGGGCGTGGGCCACGAGCGCGGCCGAGCAGGCGATCACGCCGTCGAGCACGGCCGGCACCCGGGACGCCGCCGCCTGCAGCAGGAACCCGGCGATCGCCGCGTGCTCCAGGCCGCCCAGGGCGGCCAGCACGCCGACCGGGTCCGCCGCATCGGGGGCGTGCAGGGCGATCGCCTCGGCCACCACCGCGACCTTGCGCGCCAGGCCGTCGTCGTCCACGCCGGTGCCGCGGCCCGTCGCCGCGGACGGCGAGGCGCCGGTGAACGCGCAGACCAGGGCGGCCGCCGGGGTCGTGTTCGCGATCCCCATGTCGCCGGCGACGAGCAGCCGCGCTCCCGCCGCCACCAGGTCGCGGGCCACGCCCGCCCCGGCGAGCAGGGCGGCGGTCGCCTCCTGCCGGGTCATCGCCGGGCCGCTGGACAGGTCCGCCGTCCCGGAGCGCACCCGGCGGCGCAGCACGCCGTCGGCCGGCACGGTGCCGGCCACCCCGACGTCCACGACCACCATCCGGGCACCCACCTGGCGCGCCAGCGCGTTGACCACCGCGCCGCCGGAGGCGAAGGCCGCGACCATGTGCGCCGTGACCTCCTGAGGCCACGGGGTCACACCCCGGGCATGGACGCCGTGGTCACCGGCGAACACCGCGACGGCCGCCGGCTCGGGCAGCGGCGGAGGGCACCGGCCCGCCGAGCCGGCCAGCCGGACGGCGACGTCCTCGAGGTCCCCGAGGGAGCCGGGCGGCTTGGCCAGGCGCCGCTGCCGCTCGGCGGCCGCGGCGGCCGCGGCCGGGTCGGCCGGACCGATGGCGTCCAGCAGCTGGCGCAGGGGGTCGGGCACGTCGCCTCCTTCGGTGTGTGGTCGGCCACAGCGCACCGGTCGCACCGGCTTGCCCTTTGACTCAGGCGCCGGTGCGGTGGGACCGTTCGCCCGTCGACCTCGAGTGCAGGGGAAGCCGGTCGGATTCCGGCGCTGACCCGCAACCGTAGGCCGCCACCGTCGTCCCGCCTGTCGCAGGTGGACGGCGGCCCGGCGGCGAGCCGGAGCACCTGCCTCGGGAGTTGGCTCCACCTGTTGTCCGTCGTGGTTCGCGGACTGGAGCCGGGACGGCGTCGTGCCTCCTGAGCCCAGCGCGAGAGGAGGTCTCACCGATGTCCCTGTCCCCCACCGCCGCCCGCCGCGTCCGAAGGCGCGCCTCCGGCGTCCTGGCTGCCGCCGTCCTCGCCCTCACCGGCGCGGCCGGCGCGGCGACCGCGGCCGCCCCGAGCGACGCCTACCGCTACTGGGGCTACTTCCAGGCCACCGACGGCGAGTGGGCGTTCGCGCAGACCGGGCCGGACGGCGCCACGCCCGCTGACGGCGCCGTCGAGGGCTGGCGGTTCGCCGTCGCCGGGTCCGCCGACGTCCGCGCGCCGCGCGCCCTGCCCGCGTTCGAGGACGTCTGCGCGGGCACCGAGGCCGCCGCCGGCGAGAAGCGCGTCGCGGTGGTGATCGACTACGGGCGGCCCGCGGACGCCGCCGACGGCGCCGAGCCGCCCGCCCCCCGCGCGGAGTGCGCCGTGGTCGACGAGGCCGCCACCGGCGCCGACGTGCTCGCCGCGGTGGCCGAGACCCGCGTCGAGGGCGGCCTGGTCTGCGGGCTCGACGGCTACCCCGCGACGGGCTGCGGCGAGGCGGTGAGCGAGGTGTCCCCGGAGGCCGCCGCCCCCGACGAGCCGGTGGAGCTGACCGGCCTGGCGGGCGCGGAGGGCTCGGGCGACACCGCAGCGGCCGAGCAGCCCGCGGCCGAGCAGACCGCCGACGACGGACCCGGTGCCGCGCTGTGGCTCGGCATCGGCGCCGCCGTGGCGGCGGTCGTCGCGCTGGCGGTCCTGGCGCTGCGCCGCCGCCGCGACCTCGTGGAGCACTGAGACGCCCGGTGCGCGCCGTCGACCGCCCCACCCTGCCCCGCCACCTGCACCCGGTGGCGTGGTGGGTGTGGGCGGTCTGCCTCGCCACGGCCGCGAGCCGGACGACGAACCCCCTCGTGCTCGCGCTCGTGGTCGTGGTCGCCGGGTACGTGGTGGCGTCGCGCCGCGAGGCCGGGACGCCGCCGGTGTTCGCCGCGTTCCTGGTGCTCGGGCTGTCGGGGGTCGCGATGCGGGTGCT
>JBMOMI010000551.1:0-2707 GCA_049325235.1 Actinomycetota bacterium
CGATGGACCCCGGGACGTCGTCCTGGCACCTCTGCCCGGACGGGCAGTGGACCCGGCACGCCACCGGCCCGGACGGCGAGCCGCTGCGTGACCTGCAGGAGTACCTCATCGAGGCGACCCGTTCGCGGCCGAACGGGCGCGTGCGCCGGTGACCGCGCAGCCGGGCCCCGCGCGCACTGCACGCCGCGCGGAGGCCCCGCGGCTGGTCCGGGCGGCCGGCGCCTTGTGCTGGCGGCGCGGCGAGCAGGGGCTCGAGGTGCTGCTCGTGCACCGCCCCGCCTACGACGACTGGTCGTGGCCCAAGGGCAAGCTGGACGACGACGAGCCGGTGCCCGTGGCCGCCGTCCGGGAGGTCGAGGAGGAGACCGGCCTGACGGTGACGCTCGGGATCCAGCTGCCCGCGGCCCGCTACCGCCTGGCGAACGCCACCGACAAGCACGTCACGTATTGGGCAGCGCACGTCCCCGTCACCGAGCTGCCCCCGCCGCCACGCCCGCAGGAGGTGGACGCCACCCGCTGGTTCCCGGCCGCCGAGGCGATGCGCCGGCTGACCCGCCGCGGCGACCGCCAGCAGCTGCAGGCGCTGCTGGACGCCGACGCCGAGGGAGTCCTCGACACCGTGCCACTGCTGGTGCTGCGGCACGGGAACGCGGTGGCTCGCGACACCTGGACCGGCCGGGACGCCGACCGCCCGCTGGACGACGTCGGGCTGCGGCAGGCGAAGCTGCTCACCCCGCTGCTCGCCGCGTGGGGCCCGCGGCGCCTGGTGAGCAGCCCGTGGGCGCGGTGCGTGGACACGGTGCAGCCGCTGGCCGACGCCACCGGCCTGAAGCTGCGGACCAAGGGACGCCTCTCGGAGGACGGTCATCGCCGCAACCCGGCGAAGGTCGCCCGCCTGGTGGGCAAGCTGCTGGCGCGCCGCGAACCGGCGCTGGTCTGCACGCACCGCCCGGTGCTCGGCACCCTGCTGGGCACGTTGGCGGGTAACGCGTCGGCGGGCGTGGGGGACGAGATCCCGCGCCGCGACCCGTTCCTGGACCTGGGCGAGGTGCTCGTCGCACACGTCTCGCGGCGCTCCGGGCGCGTGGTAGGGACCGAACGGCACGCCGTCGAGATGTGATCTAGGCCCGCCCGGCCTAGCGTCGAGGGACCAGGACCCCGACTCGGGAGAGGTGATCGGCAATGGGCACCGACGACAAGCTGCGCAACAAGGGCGAGGAGCTGCAGGGCAAGGCCAAGGAGGCGCTGGGCCGCGCCACGGACGACGAGCAGCTCGAGGCCGAGGGCCGCGCCGACCAGTCGACGTCCGACCTCGAGCAGGCCGGCGAGAAGGTCAAGGACGCCTTCAAGCGCTGACGGTCGTTTGCCGCCGGCGGCGCCGGGTAGGAGGGCCGCATGAGGACCGCAGAGATGCTCATGACCTACCCGGGCGAGATCGGCGTGGACCGCGAGACGCTCGGCCGCGCCATCCAGGCCGTCACCGAGTGCGCGCAGACGTGCACCGCCTGCGCGGACGCGTGCCTGGCCGAGAAGTCGCCCGGCGACCTGGTGGCCTGCATCGCCCGCAACCTCGACTGCGCCACCGTCTGCCGTGCGACCGCCGAGGTCCTCACCCGGCAGACCGCCTCGGACGCCGAGCTGCTCAGAGCGCTGCTGCGCGCCTGCGTCGCCGCGTGCCGGTCCTGTGCGCAGGAGTGCGAGAAGCACGCGGGGATGCACGAGCACTGCCGCGTGTGCGCCGAGTCGTGCCGGGCGTGCGAGGACGCGTGCGCGGAGCTGCTGCGGGCCCTGTAGGGCGGTCCGGGCGGCTGCGGCTCAGCTCGGCAGCTGCGCCTCGCTCGACTGGGGCTCGCTCTCGGGCGGCGCCTGACCGGCGTCCTGCTCGCGCCACACCTTGACGACCGTCCACGCCACGGCGGCGACCGGGACGGCGAGGATGGCCCCGATGATGCCGGCGAGGATCGTGCCCGCCGTCAGGGCCAGCAGGATCGCCAGCGGGTGCAGCGACAGGCTGCGGCCGAGCACCACCGGCGCGAGCACGTCGCCCTCGATCTGGTTCACCGCGACGACGACCGCGACGACGATGAGCGCGGTGACCAGGCCGTTCGACACCAGCGCGATCAGTGCCGCCACGGCGCCCGCGACGGTGGCCCCGACCAGCGGGACGAACGCTCCGACGAACACGACCACGGCCAGCGGCAGGGCCAGCGGGACGCCGAGGACCGCCAGCGCCGCCCCGATGACGACCGCGTCGACGGTCGCGATGATCGCCGTCCCGCGCACGTAGCCGCCGAGCACCACCACCGACCCGTCGGCGATCCGGTCGTAGCGGGTGGCGTGGCGGTCCGGCAGGAAGCCCTTGACGAACTCCCAGATCCGCCGGCCGTCCTTGAGCAGGAAGAACAGCAGCACGAGACCGAGGAAGATCCCGGTGATCACCTCGGCCACGAGCGTGGCCCCGGTGATCGCTCCGGCCTGCCAGCGCGCCCCGGACAGGAGCTCCCCCAGCGACGCGCGCGCCTCGTCCAGCTGCCGGTCGGTCAGCCCCAGCGGCCCCTCGGTGAGGAACCGCTGCAGCCGCTCGAGGCCCTCGACGGCACCCCGGCGCAGCTCGTCCCACTGGTCCCGGACGGCGGAGCCGACCAGCCAGCCGAGCCCGCCGAGGACGGCGAGGCCGGCGAGCAGCGTCACCCACGCCGCGACCCCC
>JBMOMI010000552.1:0-2703 GCA_049325235.1 Actinomycetota bacterium
TGCGCCGGATCGTCGACCAGCGCCCGAAGGGCTGAGCGCTACCGCCGCACCTCGCCGGTCGGCTTCACCTCGCCGCGCCACGCGCCGGTCTCGGTGCCGCGGGACTCGATGAACTCCTTGAACCGCTCGAGGTCGCCGGCGACGCGGCGGTCGACGATGTTGAGCGCGTCGCCGACCTTCTCGACCGCGCCCTCCGGCTCGAACTCCAGGCGCAGCGTCACCCGCGTCGTCCCGGGGTTGCCGGGGTCGGTGGAGAAGCTGACGGTCCCGTCGTTGCGGGCACCGGCGAGCGAGCGCCACGTGATGCGCTCGTCGGGGGTCTGGTCGACGATCTCGGCGTCCCACTCGCGGGTCACGCCGGCGATCTCGGCCTTCCAGTGCAGCGTCTTGTCGTCGAGCTGGGTGACCGACTCGACGCCCTCCATGAACTGCGGGAAGGACTCGAACTGCGTCCACTGGTCGTAAGCGGTCCGGACGGGGACGTTGACGGTCACGGACTTCTCGATCGTGCTCACTGCGCTGTTCCTTCCTCGGTCGTTGTGCGATGCGCCAGGGCCCTACCCGCTCCGCAGTTCCGTACACGTCGGGGGACCATCGCCACTGGGCGTCGGGGCGACCCTGCGAGATGCTGACAGTGGGACTGAGGCCGACCCCCTCGGCCGGTCCAGCCCCTCCTCACCGAGGAGGTGGGAACGATGACACTCGCGCACGACGCTCCTTCCGTGCGGGTGCCCGTGCCGTCGCCGCGTGTGCCGGTGACGGAGCGGATCGCGGCTCCGAGGCCGCGCACCGGACTGAGGATCATCGCCGCCGCCGCAGCCGCCGGCGTGCTCGGGATCGCGGCCGGGGCCACCGCTGTGACCCTGTCGTTCAGCGGTGACGTCACCACCCTGCAGGACCAGGTGGCTGCCCTGCAGGTCGAGGTCGGCGAGGCGCACAGCGCGCTGATCCTCAGCGACGCCGACTACAGCCTGACGCGCGAACACGTGTCGCTGCAGCCGGTGGCGAGTTACGCGCTCGAGCGGGAGCACCTCTCGCTGGAGCCGTAACGCGCACCGTGACGGTGCTCCCGGGACGCTGAGCCCCGGGGGCGCCGCCACGTCTGCCGTCAGTCGGGCGGGTCGCCGACGATGACGTTGAGGCTCCCGGGCCAGGCGAGGTAGCGCACGGACAGGTTGGTCATCGTCGCGAGCCGGTTGCGGTTGCCGACGAGGGTGACGATGTGGAGGACGACCCAGGCGATCCAGGCGAGGAAGCCGCCCATCTTCGGTCCCCACGGCAGCTGGACGACGGCGTCCGAGCGGCCGATCGTCGCCATGATCCCCTTGTCCTTGTACGTGAAGGGCTCGGTCGGGTAGCCGGCGAGCCGGCGGCGGATCTGGACGGCGGCGTGCCGGCCGCCCTGGATCGCGGGCTGCGCGAGCTGCGGCGGCGCCCAGTCCTCCGGCGCCGCGACGTCGCCGACGGCGAAGACGTTCTCCCGGCCCACCACCTGCAGGTCGGGACCGACCCGGATCCGGCCACCGCGGCCTTGCGGCAGTCCCCACTGCGAGACCTGGTCGTGCACCTTGACGCCGGTCGCCCAGATCGTCACGGCGCAGGGCAGCACCTCGCCGTCCGAGAGCAGCACGCTGTCCTCGCGTACCTCCTTGACCGACGTCCCGAGCCGGAGCTCCACCCCGCGCTTGCGCAGCTCCTTGGCGGTGTAGCGCTGCAGGCGCGGGGCGAAGGGCCCGAGCAGCGTGTCGGTCATCTCGACCAGAACGACGCGCACGCGCGCCGGGTCGACCTCCGGGTAGGCGACCGGCAGTGCCGCGTTGCGGAGCTCGGCCAGCGCGCCGGCCATCTCCACGCCGGTCGGCCCGCCGCCGACCACCACCGTGACGGGCTCCTTGGCTGCCGGGCGGCCCTGGGCGAACTCCTCGAGGTTCGACAGCACCGAGTCGCGCACCCGGATCGCGGCCTTGCGGGTGTAGATCGTCTGCGCGTGCTCCTGCGCGCCGGGGACGCCGAAGTAGTTCGCGGTCACCCCGGGGCACAGGATGAGGTAGTCGAACCGCTCCCGCGTGCCGTCCTCGCAGAGCACCTCGCGGGTCTCGTGGTCGATGCCCGCGACGCACTCCCGGCGGAACGACACGTTGCGGAAGCGCCCGGCGAAGCTGCGTAGGGCGTAGGTCACGTCACCGGGGTTCAGCCCGCCGGTGGCCACCTGGTACAGCAGCGGCTGAAAGGTGTTGTATGGGTTGCGGTCGAGGAGCAGCACGTCCACGTCGGCGACGCTCAGCTCGCGGACGGCGGACAGGCCGGCGAACCCGCCACCCACCACGACGACGCGCGGACGCTGGCCGGCCGCGGGGGCGCTGGTCATGGCGTCGAGCCTAGGCTGGACCGCATGCGCCCGCGCGTCGCCGTACTGGACGTCAACGAGACCCTCTCCGACCTGTCCCCGCTGGCCGACCGGTTCGCCGCTGTCGGGCTGCCTCCCACGCTGGCGCCGACGTGGTTCGCCGCCGTGCTGCGGGACGGGTTCGCGCTGGCGGCACTCGGCGACAGCGCCCCGTTCGCCGAGATCGGAGGCGACCTGCTGCGGGCCTACCTGCACGAGGCGGGGGTGCGCGGGGACGACGCCGAGGCGGCAGTGGCCGGCGTCCTCGAGGGATTCCTCGGTCTCGGCGTGCACCCCGACGTGCCGGGCGGCCTGCG
>JBMOMI010000553.1:0-2698 GCA_049325235.1 Actinomycetota bacterium
ATCGACGTCGTCGTGGTCCACGACGAGCTCGACCTGCCGTTCGGTGCCCTGAGGCTCAAGCGCGGCGGGGGAGAGGGCGGGCACAACGGTCTGCGTGACGTCAGCAAGGCCCTCGGCACCCGCGACTACGTGCGGGTCCGCTGCGGGATCGGCCGGCCGCCCGGCCGGATGGACGCCGCGGACTTCGTCCTGCGGGACTTCTCGGCCGCCGAGCGCAAGGAGCTCCCGTTCCTGCTGGCCGACGCCGCCGACGCGGTCGAGCTGCTCGTCGCCGAGGGGTTGGAGCGTGCGCAGCTGAAGGTGCACACCGCGGGCTGAGAGCGGGCCTTCCGGAACGGCCATGTCAGGTGACAGAGAGTCACGGCCTGCTCTGGACGTGAAGAATTGCTTGCACGATATGTCGCTGCTGGGCCTGAGGTGCCCAATATGCGCTCGTTGTTGTCACGGAAAGTGGTCGCGAGCCACGACGGCCATCCCCTAACGTGACACCGTCCCGCCAGCCGAAAACCTCGGACGGGCTGGACGGGGGGACCGATGAGAGACCTGCGGCGAGGGGACGTGCCTGGTTCCCTGCCGCGCCAGCGGAGGACGGCGCCGGTGCGGCCGCGCCTGGCGCCGGCGTCCGAAGGCCGGCCTGGGACGACATGGCCGGTGCCGGTGACGTGGGCCTGGGAACGCGGCTACGTGCCCCTGGTGATGGCCGTCGATGCGGCCTGTGCGCTGGCGGCGGCCAGCCTCGCCTATGCCCTGCGCTTCGGTGCGGGTGCGACCGTCAACGAGGCGGCCATCTACAGCGTCGCCACCCTGTCGTTGCCCGCGTTGTGGTTGCTGGCGATGGGGCTGGCACGCGGATACGAGCCGCGCTTCCTCGGCGTCGGGTCTGAGGAGTTCCGCCGGGTGACCGGGGCGGCGGCCGCTCTGACTTCCGTCATCGGGGTTACCGCCTACCTGCTCGACGCGGACCTGGCCAGGGGATACGTGGTGATCGCGCTGCCCGCGGCCACCCTCCTGACACTCGTGTTCCGCTACCTGTTGCGCAAGCGCCTGCACCGCCGCCGGTCTCTCGACGGCGCCACCAAGACCGTGGTGGCCGTCGGGCACGTGGCTGCGGTGGTGTCGCTGGTGCACAGGATGCACAGCGCCAGGTACCACGGGATGAAGGTGACCGCGGCCTGCGTCCCCACGGGCCTCGACGATCCGGAACTCTCAGCCCTGGGAGTGCCGGTGCGCGGCTCGTTGTGGGAGGTCGTCCAGGTCGTCCAGCGCGAGAACGCCGGAGCCGTCGCGGTGCTGCCCTGCCCGGAGATGGACGGCCCCAGCCTGCGCCGGCTCGGCTGGGAGCTCGAGCGGACGAACGCCGACCTGTACGTCGCGCCCGCCGTGATGGAGGTGGCCGGCCCACGCATCAGCATCCATCCCGTCTGCGGACTGCCTCTGCTGCACCTGGAGCGCCCCGAGCTCGCCGGGATCCGGCGACTCGCGAAGGCGACTTTCGACCGGTCCGTGGCGTTCGGCGCCCTGCTGCTCCTGCTACCCCTCCTGGCCGTCGTCGGTGTTGCGGTGCGTCTGGAGACCCACGGACCGATCCTCTTCCGCCAGCTGCGGGTCGGAAAGGACGGCCGCCTGTTCACCATGTACAAGCTCCGGACGATGACGGCCGACGCCGAGAGCCGGGTCGTCGACGTGCGGGACCTGGACCGCGGCAACGGGGTCCTGTTCAAGGCTCACCGGGACCCGAGGGTGACGCGGGTGGGGAGGTTCCTCCGCCGCTACTCGATCGACGAGCTCCCGCAGTTCTTCAATGTGCTGCGAGGCGACATGTCACTCGTCGGTCCCAGACCGCCTCTGCCGCAGGAGGTTGAGAAGTACCAGATCGACATGCACCGGCGCTTCCTGGTCCGACCGGGACTGACCGGCCTGTGGCAGATCAACGGTCGGGCCGATCTCGACTGGGACGAGTCCGTCCGCCTCGACCTGAGGTACGTCGAGAACTGGTCGTTCGCCTTCGACTTCATGATCCTCTGGAAGACCGCTGGAGCGGTGCTCCGTGGCCGGGGGGCGTACTGATGCCGATCGCGTCCGTCGTCGTCCCGGCGCACCAGGAGCGCGACGCGATCGGCGCATGCCTGGAGTCCCTGCTCGGCGACGCCCTCCCCGGCGAGTTCGAGGTCGCCGTCGCGGCCAACGGGTGCACCGACGGTACGGCCGACGTGGCGAGGGTGACGGCGGCCCGCCTGGGGCACGAGGTGGTGGTGCTCGAGCTTCCCGAAGCCGGGAAGGCAGCGGCGGTCAGGGCTGCCGAGCGACACCTGTCGACGCTGCCTCGGGTGTTCGTCGACGCTGACGTCGAGTGCCCCACCGGCACGGTCCGGTCACTGGTCGACGCCCTTGCAAGCGGTGCCGACGTCGCCGTGCCGCGCCGCGTTCTCGACCTGTCGGGGGCGTCGCGGCCGGCGCGCCTGTACTACCGGTTCTGGTCGGACCTCCCCTGGGTGCAGTCGCAGCTCACCGGCCGAGGGGTCTACGCCGTCGGCCCGGCCGCGCGGGCCACGTACGAACAACTGCCGGACCTCGTCGCCGAGGACAGGTTCGTGACCACGCGCGTCCCCCGCGACCGCGCCGCGATCGTCGACGCGGCAGTCGTCGTCCGGCCCCCGGCCCGGCTGCCGGACGTCGTCCGCGTCCGCCGCCGGGTGTA
>JBMOMI010000554.1:0-2696 GCA_049325235.1 Actinomycetota bacterium
TCTCGCCGACGTCCGCCCGCGGCGGGAAGTCGATGACCTCGGTGCCCTCGAGCGCCGCGGACATGTACGCCGTCCAGATCTGCACCGGGAACGAGCCACCGGTGATCTCGCGCCGGCCACCGAAGCCGGGCATCTCGAGCTGCTCGCCGTTCGGCCCCACGTTGTACAGGGCCACCACGGTGGCCAGCTGCGGCACGTAGCCCGCGAACCACGCCGAGCGGTTGTCGTTCGACGTGCCCGTCTTGCCGGCGGCCGGGCGCCCGAGGCGGCCGGCGTACTCGCCGGTGCCGGACTCGACGACCTGCTGCATCGCGAACGTGGCGTCGGCCATCACGTCCGGGGCGATGACCCGCTCGTCCTCGATCTCGCGCTGGTAGACGAGCTGCCCGTTCTGCTCGATCGACTCGACGATGTACGGGTCGTGCCGCACGCCCTGGGCGGCGAACGTGGCGAAGGCCTGACCCATGTCCAGCGGGGTGACCGACGGCGTGCCGAGCACGTTGGACGGGTTCGGCGGCGTCACCGCCTCCTCGTCGATGCCGGCGCGGACGGCGACGTCCGCGGTCGCCTCCGGACCGGCGTCCCGGTTGAGCGCGACGTACACGGTGTTGACGCTGTTCTCGGTCGCCTCGACGAGATCCATCCGGCCGTACGAGGCGCCGCCGAAGTTGCGCACCGGCTGCGGGTTGCCGGACTCGTCGGTGTAGAACCCCGGGAACTCCTGGGGGCTGGCGCCGGAGTACTGGGTCCGCAGGGAGATGCCCTTCTCCAGGGCGGCGACGAGGGTGAACGGCTTGAAGGTGGAGCCGGCCTGGGCGATGTCCTGCGTCACCGCGTTGCGCTGGCGGGTGAGGTAGTCGGCCCCGCCGTACATCGCCCGCACTGCGCCGGTGGCCGGGTCGATCGACACCAGGGCCGCCTGCATCGTCTCCGGGCGGCCCTCGACCGGGTAGACCTCCGGGTCCTGGACGGCGGCGACCGCGGCGTCCTGCGCGGGCTTGGCGATCGTCGAGACGATCCGCAGGCCCCCGCGGTCGAGGTCGTTCTCGGTCAGGTCGGTGCTGGCCAGGATCTCCTCGCGGACCGCCGCCAGGAGGTAGCCGGTCGGGCCGGCGAACCGGTCGGTCGGCGCGTACTCCACCGTGGGGGGCATCGGCTGGGAGGCCGTCGCGGAGTCCATGGCGCCGGCGGCGACCATCCCGTCGGTGACGTACCGGTACCGCTCCTCGGCCTTGGCGGGGTTCACCGCCGGGTCCCAGTTGCTGGGCGCCGGGATGATCCCGGCCAGCAGCGCGGCCTCGTTCGGCGTCAGGTCCTGCACGTTCTTGCCGAAGTACGCCTGCGCCGCGCTCTGGATGCCGTAGGCCCCGCGGCCGAAGTAGATGGTGTTGAGGTAGTCGGTGAGGATCTGGTCCTTGCTCAGCTGCTGGTCGACCTTGATCGCGATGAACGCTTCCTTGATCTTGCGCGAGTAGGTCTGCTCGGACTCCAGGTAGTAGTTCTTCACGTACTGCTGCGTGATGGTCGAGCCGCCCTGCGTCGAGTTGCCGCGCAGGTTGTTCCAGAACGCGCGCGCGATGCCGGTGGGTGAGATGCCCCGGTTCTCGTAGAACGAGCGGTCCTCGGCGGCGATCACCGCGTCCTTGACGTGCTGCGGGATCTGGTCGCCGGTGACGCTCGTCCGGTCCACCGCGGCGAACTCGCCCATCGCGGTCTGGCCGTCGGAGTAGTAGACGGTCGTGGTCTGCGCGTCGACCAGGTCGTTGGGGTCCGGGACGTCGGTCGCGGCGTAGCCGACGGCGAACAGCCCGACCGCGAACGCCAGCCCGGTGAGGAACAACCCGGAGACGAGCTTCCACGACGGCACCCAGCGCCGGAAGCCGCGCCGGCCACGGCGCGGGTAGTCGATCAGACGGGCTCGGGCGGTTGGTCGGTTGACGGGTCTCGCGGCAGAACGACGTCCCACGGTCTCTCTTCCACAGGCGGGGGCGACAGCGGTGTCCAGTATGGGGGAGCCCGCAGGCGCGGTTGCCAACCCGCACCCTGCTGTCTATCGTTCCGATGTATCGGGCCGATACATCGGTTCGGCAGGTCAAACCGGCAGCAGCGTTCCGAACGGGGGTCCGAGGATGAGCCGTCGTCACGGCGTCATGACCCTCGCCGTCCTCGGCCTGCTGCACGAGTCCCCGATGCACGGCTACGAGCTGCGCAAGCGGCTCAACGCCATGCTCGGCTCCCTGCGGGCATTCTCCTACGGCACGCTCTACCCCTGCCTGAAGGACCTGCTCGCCCAGGGCTGGATCGTCGAGTCCGACGGCTCCTCCCCGACCGCGTCGGCCGGCACCACGCCGCCTCCGGCGCTGTCGGGGCGGCGCGCGAGGATCGTCTACCAGCTGACTGCCGAGGGCAAGGAGCACTTCCAGGCCCTGCTCTCGGAGTCCGGGCCGACGGCCTGGGAGGACGAGCAGTTCAGCGTGCACTTCGCGTTCTTCGGCCGTACCGACGCCGAGACGCGGCTGCGCATCCTCGAGGGCCGGCGCAGCCGGCTGCAGGAGCGGCTCGAGGGGGTACGCCAGTCGATGGCGCGCACCCGGGAGCGGCTGGACTCCTACACCCTCGAGCTGCAGCGGCACGGCCTGGAGTCGGTCGAGCGGGAGGTCGACTGGCTCGACGGGTTGATCGAGGACGAACGACTG
>JBMOMI010000555.1:0-2696 GCA_049325235.1 Actinomycetota bacterium
GCGACGTCCACGAGGAACAGCGGCGCCCGCCCGCCGTCGTCGGCGACGACGACGATCCCCGAGCCGTCCGGCGTCCAGCGCGGGGAGCCGGGCCAGCGGTCCCACTCGCGGGTCAGGTGCCGCAGCTCGCCGCCGGCGACACCGGCGACGGCCAACCAGCTGTCCGGCGGGCTGTCCGGCGTCGACCGCAGGTGGACGACGACCGCCACCTGGCTGCCGTCGGGCGAGACCCGCGGGGAGTCGAGCTCCAGCTCGGGGGTGCCGCCGAGGTCCCGGCGCTCGCCGGTGGCGACGTCGATCGCGACGACGGTGGACCGCTGCGAGCCGTGCGCCTCCGGCAGCATCCACGAGGCCACGACGGTGGTGCCGTCGGGCGTGATATCCCACGACGCGTCGTCGTGCAGGGCACGGCCGACGTGCCCGGTGAGGTCCCGCAGCTCCAGCCGGCCCTCGGACCAGGCGAGGTCGTCCGGGACGTCGGCGACCAGCAGGCGCGGCCGGTCGGGGCCCAGGTCGTGGTCCCAGTACCGCACCGGGTACTCCTCGTGGAGCACCGCGGAGACCGTGGCGTCCTTGCGCGCGGCCCGCGCCTTGGCGTCGCCCTCGGCGTCCGTGGAGGCCGGCAACGTGGCCGAGGCGAGCACGACCGAGCCGGCGTCCCGCGCGACGCGGACGCCGCCGACCCCGCCGGGCCGGGTGGCCACGATGCGCGCGTCCCCGCCGTCCGCGGGCTGCAGCCACAGCGCGGCCGGCGGCTCGTCGCCGGAGCCGTCCGGCTCGGCGTCCGGGCGGGCGGAGACGAACAGCAGGTCGCCGCGCCGGGTGAAGGCGGCGCCGCTCTCCCCCTTCGCGCTGCGCGTGACGCGGCGGGCGGGCCGCTCACCGGTGGGGTCGACCTCCCACAGCGCGGTCACGTACCGGGTCTTCGTGGCGTCCAGCGTCTGGACGCCGACCACGAGCCGGGAGCCGTCCGGGGACAGCGCGAGCCCGCCGACGCGAGGGATCGCCACGTAGTCGTCGAGGTTGCTGAACGGGTGTGTCGTCTCGGCACTCACCGGGACTGCCTATCACGCTCCGCGAGCCGCGACAGCATGGCGTTGTACTCGGCGAGCGCGGCGTCGCCGTCCCGGTCGGCCGCCCGGTCGCTGCGGCGCGCCTCGCGCGCGTCGCTGCGTGACCACTGCACGGCGACCACCATCGCCAGCAGCAGGGTGGGTACCTCCCCGATCGCCCACGCGATCGCCCCGCCGTCCCGCTGGTCGGCGAGCGCGTCGATGCCCCAGCCGGTGGACGAGAACCAGTCGGCGGCGAGCAGCGTGTCGCCGCCGACGAGCGTCACGCCGAAGAAGGCGTGGAACGCCATGGTGGCGAACAGCAGCAGCAGGCGCAGCGGGTAGCGGGGCCGCGCCGGCCCCGGGTCGACCCCGACGAGCACGTTGGCGAACAGGTACCCGGCCAGCAGGAAGTGGATCATCATCAGCTCGTGCCCGACGTGCGTGGACAGCGCGAGCTCGAACAGCGGCGAGAAGTAGAAGACGACGATGCTGCCGGCGAAGACGGACGCCGCCACGACCGGGTGCGACACCCAGCGGACCCACCGCGACTCGACGACGGTGAGCAGCCACTCGCGCGGCCCGACCGAGCCGTCCCGCCGCCGTGGCAGGGCCCGCAGCGCCAGCGTCACCGGCGCACCGGCGACCAGCAGCGGCGGAACGACCATGCTCAGCGCCATGTGCTGGACCATGTGGACGCTGAACAGCGTCCGCCCGTAGGCGGCCGGCGCGCCGCTGGTGACGTAGACCAGGGCCAGGAGGCCCGCCAGCCAGAGCAGCGTGCGGTGCAGCGGCCACCGGTCCCCCCGGGCCCGCAGGCGGCGGCCGCCGGTCAGGTACGCGACCGCGAGGACGCCGGCGACCACCAGCCAGAGGACGTCGGGACTGGTCTCGGTCAGCCAGCGTGCGGCGTCCGGGGGCGGCGGCAGCGGCTCGCCGGTGAGCAGCTCGGCCGGCGTGGGGTCCGCGGGTGGCTCGTCCGGCACCGGGGGCGCCGACCGGGCCAGCGCGACGCCCAGCCCCGCGGTCGCCCCGAGGACGACCAGCTCGCCGGTGACCAGCCGCCAGAACGCGACCGCGCCCCCCGGCCGGTCGAGCCGGGGCAGCAGGGACCGCCGGTGCCACCAGCCGGCGACGCCGAGGGCGAGGGTCGCCGCGGTCTTGGCGACCAGGAGCAGGCCGTAGCCGGTGAGCAGGTCCCGCGGGGACCCCACCCGGAGCAGCCCGTTCGCCACGCCGCTCACCGCGGTCAGCGCGAACGCCCAGCCGGCGAGCACGGAGTACCGGCGGGCCGCGTCCACCAGCCGGTCGCCGAGGGCGTCACGGACGGCGGTCAGCGCCGCAAGCCCGCCGAACCACGCCGCCACGCCGAGCAGGTGCAGCCACCACCCGCTGACCGCGGTCTCGTGGGACGCCGCCCCCGCGGCGTGCCCGGTGAGCGCGACCGGCACGAGCGCCAGCGCGACCCCGACCAGCACCCAGGCGGCGCCGCGCGGCCCGCGGACGCCCGCGGCGACGGTCGCGGTCGTCGCCGCCAGCACCGCGGCGAGCAGCAGCAGCCGCCCGAGGTCGATGTCGGTGACGAAGTAGCCCAGCTCGGCGCCGAACCCCTCCCCGCCGAGCGGCCGCCCGGCGGTGTCGGCG
>JBMOMI010000556.1:0-2694 GCA_049325235.1 Actinomycetota bacterium
GCGAACGCGGCGAGGAGCTCCTCCGGGGAAGTGCCGCGGCGCCCGAGCAGCCCGCGGTCGGCCTCGAGCCAGTCGGCCAGCACGTCGGCGGTCGTCTCCGGGTGGTACTGGATCCCCCAGGCGCGGAGGCCGACGCGGAAGGCCTGGTGCGGGTACGTCGCGGAGGACGCGAGCAGCTCGGCCCCGGGCGGCAGCACCGTCACGGCGTCGTGGTGCCCCTGAGGGGCCGGCCACGAGCGGCCGAGGCCACCGACCAGGGCGTCGTCCGCGGCCGCCGGGGTGGCGGTCACCTCGACCACCCCGAGCTCCGGGCCGTGCGGTCCGCGCTCGACCCGGCCCCCGGTCGCCAGGGCCAGCAGCTGGGCGCCGAGACAGATCCCGAGCACCGGTGCTCCGTCGTCCACGCAGGCCGCGAGCAGGGCCCGGGTCGCCGGCAGCCAGGGGGCGACGTCGTCCTCCCAGGCGGCCATCGTCCCGCCGAGGACGACGAGCCCGGCGTGGCCGGCCAGTCGCGTGGGCAGGGCGTCCCCGAGGTCGGGCCGGACGACGTCCACCGCCAGCCCGGGGAACGTCAGCCGGCCCAGCGGCACGCGCGCCTCGTGCTGGACGACGAGCAGGCGGCTCACAGCACCGGCAGGTAGCGCCGCAGCTCGAAAGGGGTCACCTGCTGCCGGTACTCGGCCCACTCCTGACGCTTGTTGCGCAGGAAGAAGTCGAAGACGCCCTCGCCGAGCGTGCTGGCCACCAGCTCCGACTCCTCCATCAGCGCGATCGCCTGGTCGAGGCTGGCCGGCAACGGGTCGATGCCCAGGGCGTGGCGCTCGGCGTCGGTCAGGGCCCACACGTCGTCCTCCGCGCCCTCGGGCAGCTCGTAGCCCTCCTCGATGCCCTTGAGACCGGCCGCGAGCAGGACGGCGAACGCCAGGTAGGGGTTCGCGGCGGCGTCCAGCGCGCGGTACTCCACGCGGGTCGAGTTGCCCTTGCCCGGCTTGTACATCGGCACGCGGATCAGCGCGGAGCGGTTGTTGTGGCCCCAGCAGACGTACGACGGCGCCTCGCCCCCGCCCCACAGCCGCTTGTAGGAGTTGACGAACTGGTTCGTCACCGCGGTGATCTCCGAGGAGTGCCGCAGCAGGCCGGCGATGAACTGTCGCGCGGTCTTGCTCAGCTGGTACTGCGCGCCGGCCTCGTGGAAGGCGTTGGTGTCGCCCTCGAACAGCGACAGGTGGGTGTGCATGCCGCTGCCGGGGTGGTCGGCCAGCGGCTTGGGCATGAACGTGGCGTACACGCCCTGCTGCAGCGCCACCTCCTTGATCACGGTGCGGAACGTCATGATGTTGTCGGCGGTCGACAGGGCGTCGGCGTACCTCAGGTCGATCTCGTTCTGGCCGGGCCCGCCCTCGTGGTGGCTGAACTCCACCGAGATGCCCATCGCCTCGAGCATCGAGATCGCGGCGCGGCGGAAGTCGTGCGCGCTGCCGCGGGGCACGTGGTCGAAGTAGCCGGCGGAGTCCACGGGCGTGGGCTCGACGCCGGGGGTGATGTCCTCCTTGAACAGGTAGAACTCGATCTCCGGGTGCGTGTAGAAGCTGAAGCCCATGTCGGCCGCCTTGGCCAGCGCCCGCTTGAGCACGTAGCGCGGGTCGGCGTGGGCCGGCTCGCCGTCCGGGGTCAGGGTGTCGCAGAACATGCGCGCCGTGCCGGCGACGCCGTCGTCCCCCGAGCGCCACGGCAGCACCTGGAACGTCGACGGGTCGGGCTTGAGCAGCATGTCGGCCTCGTAGACGCGGGCCAGGCCCTCGACCGCGCTGCCGTCGAACCCGATGCCCTCGGCGAACGCCCCCTCGAGCTCGGCCGGCGCGACCGCGACCGACTTGAGGAACCCGAGCACGTCGGTGAACCACAGCCGCACGAACCGGATGTCCCGCTCCTCGATCGAGCGGAGGACGAACTCCTGCTGCCTGTCCATGCGCGCATCCTGCTACGGGCGTGTTTCGGTGCGGTTACCGCCACCCCGCCCTCGCCCGGTGCGTAGCGTGCGGGGTCGTGATCGAGGCCGACGCGTTCTACGTCCAGGACGACGAGGACGAGTTCACCGCGACCGTTGCCACCGCCGGGCCGTGGTCGGGGCACCTGCAGCACGGAGGACCGCCGTCCGCGCTGCTGGTCCGGGCCGCCGAGCGTGCCGCCGGCCGCGACGACGTCGTCGCGCTGCGCGCGGCGGTCGACTTCCTCTCGCCGGTGCCGGTGGGCCCCGTGACGGTACGCGCGGAGGTCGCCAAGCCCGGGCGGACGGCGCTCGCGGTGGACGCCGAGCTGGCCGCCGGCGGCCGCGCCGTGCTCCGGGCGCGGGTGTGGCTGGTGCGGCTGGTGGACGACGGCCCGCAGGTGGCGGCCGACGGCGACGCGGACGTCGTCGTCCCGGCAGACAGCGAAGGCCCGCCGCTGCGCTGGACCTTCCCGTACGCCTGCCACCTGGAGTGGCGAGTGGCCGGCGGGGACGCCGAGGGGCCGGGTCCCGCGTCGGTGTGGGCCCGGCAGCGCGTGCCGCTCGTCGCCGGCGAGGCACCGTCGGCGATGCAGCGGGTGCTGGTCGCCGCCGACTCCGGCAGCGGGGTCTCCGCGGTCCTGGACTGGGACGCCTGGTCCTTCGTCAACCTCGACCTCGACGTCCACCTGCTGCGCCCGGCCTGC
>JBMOMI010000557.1:0-2681 GCA_049325235.1 Actinomycetota bacterium
CAGCGTTCTCATCGGGCTCGGGCTGGCCATCCTGCTGGATCGAAGGTTCCTGGGGCGGGGCGTGGCACGCACTCTGCTCATCGCCCCGTTTCTCGTCATGCCCGTCGCTGCGGCACTGATCTGGAAGCACGCCCTGTACAACCCGGACTACGGGTTGCTCAACGGGACGCTCAACGTCGTTTGGCAGCTGTTCGGCGCCGAGCGGGGACCGGTGATCTCGTGGATCGGCGAGTTCCCAATGGGTGCCGTCGTCGCGTCGCTCGTGTGGCAGTGGACCCCGTTCATGATGCTGATCCTGCTGGCAGGCCTGCAGTCCCAGCCCGGGGACGTCCTGGAGGCGGCGCGTGTGGACGGCGCAACTGGCCTGAAGACGTTCCGATTCATCACGTTGCCCCATCTGCGGCAGTACATCGAGCTGGCGGCGTTGCTCGGCTCCATCTACGTGGTGCAGACGTTCGATCACGTCTTCACGATCACCCAGGGCGGTCCGGGCACTGCGACCACGAACCTGCCGTACGAGATCTACCTGACGATGTTCCGCAAGTACGAGTACGGCGAGGCCGCCGCCGCGGGTGTCGTCGTGGTCATCGGCACGATCGTCGTCGCCACGTTCGCCCTGCGGGTCGTGTCGACGTTGTTCCGCGAGGAGGTGTCCCGATGAGCGGGATCAGCACACCCGTCGCCGACTCGACCACCGGCCAGCGCGCTCCGGCCCCCGGCGCCCGACGGCGGCGAGGCGCGATCAGCGATGTCCACCGAGGCGGTGCCGTCTGGGCTCTCCTGGCATGGTCACTGACCCTGCTGTTCTTCGCGCCGGTCGCGTGGATGGTGCTGACGTCGTTCCGTCGAGAGGTCGACGCGGCAACCAACCCGCCGTCCCTCCTCGCACCCCTGGTGCTGGACCAGTACCAACTGCTCTTCGACCGGAACATCGCACCGTTCCTCATCAACTCCGCGATGGCCAGCGGCATCTCGACCCTGCTCGTGCTCGGCCTGGCGATCCCCGCCGCCTACGCACTGAGCATCCGGCCGGTCCAGAAGTGGACCGACGTCATGTTCTTCCTGCTGTCCACGAAGATGCTGCCCGTCATCGCCGCGCTGCTCCCGATCTACCTGATCGTGCAACGGCTCAACATGCTGGACAACATCTGGTCGCTCGTCGTGCTGTACACCTCGATGAACCTGCCGATTGCGGTGTGGATGATGCGGTCCTTCCTCGCCGAGGTGCCGCGGGAGGTGCTCGAGGCCGCACAGGTGGACGGTGCAGGCCTGCTGCGGGTGCTGTGGCACGTGGTACGGCCCATGGCGATGCCGGGCATCGCGGCCACGGCGCTGATCTGCGTGATCTTCTCGTGGAACGAGTTCCTGTTCGCACTCAACCTGACGGCGGTGCGCGCCTCTACCGCTCCGGTGTTCCTGGTGGGCTTCATCACCAATGAGGGACTGTTCCTTGCACGACTGTCTGCTGCGGCCACCCTGGTGTCGCTACCCGTCCTCATCGCGGGCTTCGCCGCCCAGGACAAGCTGGTCCGCGGCCTGTCCATGGGGGCGATCAAGTGAGGGCTGCCGTCATCACGGCACCTGGCGACGTCCAGGTCGCGGACGTCGCCGACCCCGAGCCCGGGCCGCGAGATGTCGTGGTCGAGGTTGCCGCCTGCGGCGTCTGCGGCACGGACCTGCACATCCTGGCCGGTGAGTTCGCGCCCGCGGTCGGGCGCGACGTCACCGAGGTGGCGGTCGGTGACCCGGTCGCCGCAGACCCCAACATGTACTGCGGCGAGTGCTACTACTGCCGCCGGGGGCGCGGGAACCTGTGCGAGCGCTTCGCGGCCGTCGGCGTGACTCATCCCGGAGCCGCGGCCCGGTACGTCAGCGTGCCGGTCGCCAACTGCGTACGCCTGCCGCCCCACGTAGAGGTGGCTGACGCCGTGCTCATCGAGCCGCTCTCCTGCGCCCTGCGGGGATTCGACGTGCTACGCCGCCCGGTCGGCGACCACTACCTGATCTACGGCAGCGGGACGATGGGCCTGATGATGCTGCAGCTCGCGAAACGGGCCGGCGCGGCCAGCGTGGACGTGGTCGACGTGAACGTCGAACGCCTGGACGCGGCACGGCGGCTGGGCTGCACGAACGCCGTAAGCAGTGCGGGGGCTGTCGACCGATCCCGGGGATGGGATGTCGTCATCGACTGCACCGGGGCCGTGGCCGCTATCGAGGACGGGCTCCGGAGAGTCGGCAAGGGCGGGACCTTCCTGCAGTTCGGCGTGGCTGCTGAGCAGACTGTGGCTCGCTGGTCTCCCTACCGGGTGTACCGCGACGAGATCACCATCGCGGGCTCGATGGCCGTGCTGCACTCCTACGAGCGCGCTGCCGAGCTCTTCGCGGACGGTCTGGTCGACCCGCGCATCCTGATCAGCGATCGGTACCCGCTGGACGACTACGCCAGGGCCTTGGCCCAGGTGGCGGACGGCGTCGGCCGCAAGGTCGTCGTCTGCCCCGCTTCATGACCCCCAGCCACTCGGAAGGGATCCTCACGTGGACACACTCGTCATCGGCGACGGCTTCATCCCGGCGCAGGCGTACGTCGACGCGTTCTCCGCGCGCGCCCGGGACGGCGAGCTGGTGGTCCGGACGGTCGACTGGTCCGGCGACAAGGCACGACAGCACGAGCTGCAGCAGGT
>JBMOMI010000558.1:0-2681 GCA_049325235.1 Actinomycetota bacterium
CGTGAAGACAACGATCCCCGAGAAGATCAGTAACGCGAAGGCGGGGGAGTCCTCATCGACCGACCACCGGGGCGTGAAGATCACGCCCCAGACGACACCGTAGATAGCCAAGAGCGCGAGAGGGGCTAGCAGGCTCCAGGAGGCGCCTAGGGCTGACTCCTTGTAGCGCATGGCCACCTGGCGCTGGGCGAGCCGGAGCACAAGTTGAAGCTGCGAGCGCGTCCGGTCAGAGCGCAGCCGGGAAGCGAGTTGATTGAGCGGCATGACAGGAAGCTCGGGTGACTCAGGCCACGCCGGCGCCGCGAATGGCCAGCATTGTGGTCAGCTTGTCGGGAGCCGGTCGGCGGGCCAGCGTGCGGACAACGGACCAGAACTCGCGGCACGACTGCTCCCAGTCGGGCCACCGCGCGGCAGTGCGGGCAGCGCCGTACTTCAGCTCGCGCAGCAGCTCCGCACTTTGCTTGAGTCGGGCGATGGCCGAGACGACCCCATCGCGGTCGTCCATTGGGACGACGAGTCCGTTGACGCCGTCCTCCACGTACTCTTCGTGACCCGTCACGTCGTAGGTAACGACCGTGCCACCGCAGTGGAACATCTCCAGAGGCGGGCCGTACATCCCTTCGACGCGGCTGAGTTTCAGCAGCACGTCGCAGGACCGGTACACAGCGCCCGTGTGATCGATCGGCACGCGGCTAAGGACGCGATCCACACCCGGGAACTCCGAGACCGGGGACGAGGTCATCAACCACACCTCGTCGGCTCCGCCCTTGCGCGCCAGCTCCACGGAGTCCGGAACGTTCTTCATCGGAGCATCGATGGGGCCTTCAACCAAGACGCGGAGCCCTTCGGCCGGACGAGCTGCCACCACAGGACCGAAAGGCTGGTACCGATTCTTGTCGACGCCATTGCGCGCGAGGAAGGACGGGCGGCCGTGCTCGAACGCGAGGAATGCCTGCAGCCAGGTGGTGATCGTCACCATGGGGAGATCGAAGCGGTAGGTGAGCTCGGCGAGTGGCGCCGCCCACTGATCGTCTCCCACGGCGTAGAAGCGTGCCTCTTCGGACTGCACGAAATAGAGGGCATGGCGCGCTCGGACCTTCGGAAGCTCGTAGACGGTCCGCCACCAGGTGGCCACTACGACGTCGTAGACCTCGTCTCCAAGGTCCTCCACGGATGTGAAACGAAGTTCCGTGAGGGCGGGGTGCCAGTGGTTGCCCACGGACGTGTGCGGCACCATCGTGGCGATGGTGACATCGGCCCCGTGTAGCTTCCAGTACATGGCGTGCTGAAAGATCACATAGCTTCCACCGCTGATGTCCGCTGACCCGAGGAGCACCACGATCCGGAGTTGGTCTCCGTTACCGAAGATCTGTGGACGGTACTGCTCGTAGTAGTGGTGGAGCCATGGATCTCCCGGCCCGCGCGGCGCCTCCCGGAGCACGGGACGGCCATCCCAGGCCTCCACGCCCGTCATGCGTTCTCCTCGATCATCCGACGCAGTTCACGCAGGGCAAGTACCGGGAGCCATTCGCTGAAGCCCGGCTCCCAACGACTCCGCATGGCGGCGGCCGCGTAACGTGCCTCGCCCTCCTTGCCCAACCAGCGCCGTTCAGGAGTGTCCTTCCCGAACGGAGTTACGTTGAGGGCACCGAAGGTGTCGTCGTGCTCCGAGCCGAACCAGATGTCGGCTGTCCCACCGTGCGGCCGTTCGTAGTAGTCCCGAAGTTCACGCATGACCTCGTTGCGCACCATGCATACCGTGAAGCCGAACGTGGCGAGGAAGTCGGCGACTACATGGGCGCCGGCGAGCACACCCGCCTGAAAGTCGTCGATGAGCTCGCTGGCTCGGGTCTCCTGGGCGTGCTCCACGAGCACCCGACCATCCATGGCGCGGGTGTAGCCAATCGTCGATGGAACGTGCGGAGTCCAGGGACGCTCCACCGCCGCAGGAGGTTCGGCGAATGCGTATTCCTCGCCGCGGTTGCCGTCGAATCCGACGGCCTCCTTGGTGCAGTTGCCCGGCTGCGGGTTCAGGAATGGGAAGAGCCCGAGGTACACGCCGTGCAGCTGCGTCTTGGGCAGCACATGCGCCAGGTTGTCTTGGATGCTTCCGCGCCACCCGACATCGACGACCACCCACTGGCGGGCGTCCACATCCGTCTGCTGGCGCAGGTAGGCGACGAGTAGCTCGCGGGCCTCTCGCAGCGTCGAGGCGAGGCGGCCGGTCACGGCGCGGTCGGCGAGGAACGCCTGCACACGCTCGTCATCCGCAATGTCTGTGATGACGCTGTCGAGGTCCAACCCGTGACGGCGTGCAGCGCCTGCGAACTCGTCGGCGTCGGCGCCGATCGACACGAGAAGCGCCCGCATCGACTGCGAGCCGTACATGGTCCACATGCGTGCGAGGCCGGTGATGTCCGCCTCGTCGAGCGAGGCCCCGAAGGTCGCTCGACGGCTAACCTCAAGGTGCACCTGCCGAGGAGAGTCACCGATGCCTCGAGACAACTGCTCCGCCACGGCCTCGTGGACCGATGCCAGGAACGCGCCCTCCCTGCTCAGGTAGTGCACTCGGTCGAGGCCTCGCTCGCGAGCGGCCTCGATAGCCCTCGCGACCACGGCGACCGCCAGGGGGGCGCTGACCACACCGGCAGCCACGGCACGCCGCCGAGAGTCGTCGCCCG
>JBMOMI010000559.1:0-2674 GCA_049325235.1 Actinomycetota bacterium
CCGGCAGGCCGACCGGGTCGTGGTGCTCACCGCCGACCACGGGCACGTCGTCGAGCGCGGCAGCGAGCTGCGCTCGGCCCCCGGCTCCGGCGCCCGCTGGCGACCCGCGACGACGGGGCCGGCCGGCCCGGGGGAGGTCGCCGTCCGGGGACGGCGGGTGCTGCTCGGCGACCACAGCGTCGTCCTGCCGTGGCAGGAGCGCCTGCGGTACACCAGCATCGGTGCGGGCTACCACGGTGGTGTCAGTGCCGCGGAGGTCGCGGTGCCGCTGACCGTGCACGTCGCCGGCGTCGTGGAGCGGCTCGCCGGCTGGGTGCCCGGCCCGCCGCCGGAGCCGGTGTGGTGGCACAGTCCTGTCGCCGGGACGTCGGACGTCGTGGCACCGCCGGCTCCCAGCCGGCCCGCGGTGGACACCAGCCCCACGCTGTTCGACGACCTCGAGCCGCCGGCGCCGGCGGGGGCCGCCGACTCGGCGGCGGACCTGGTCAGCGCCCTGCTGGCCAGCGACGTCTACGCCGCGCAACGGGCACGCAGCGGCCGCGCCGCACCCGACGACGAACGGGTGCGGGCGGTGGTGTCCGCGGTGCTGCGCGCCGGCGGGCGGATGCACCAGAACAGCGTTGCCGCCGAGGCGCGGATCCCGTTGGCGCGCACCAGCTCGGTGCTCGCGGCCGTCCGGCGCCTGCTCGCCGTCGACGGGTACGAGGCCCTGTCGGTGGACGCCGACGGGGTCACCCTCGTGCTCGACGTGCCGCTGCTGCGTGAGCAGTTCGGGCTCGGAGCGACCTCGTGACGACGATCAGCGAGCGGCGCCGACGGGAGATCGTCGACGCGCTGCGCCGAGGCACCGTGCCGCAGAACGGCCTGGACGTCCTCGCCGTCGGCCTCGACCGGTTCGAGGGTGCCGTCGCGGCCGAGCTGGACACCGTCTGCGGCGGCGGCTCGGTGTTCAAGGCGGTGCGCGGGGAGTACGGCTCCGGCAAGACGTTCTACTCCCGCTGGCTCGGTGAACGGGCCAAGGCGCGGGGGATGGCGGTCGCCGAGGTGCAGATCTCCGAGACCGAGACGCCCCTGCACCGCCTGGAGACCGTGTACCGACGCGTGTGCGAGGCACTGACGACGGCGGAGTTCCCGCCCTCGGCGTTCCGACCCGTGCTCGACGCCTGGTTGTTCACCCTCGAGGAGGACGCGCTCGCCGGCGGCGTCGCCGAGACCGACACCACTGCCCTGGCGGCGGCGGTCGACACGCTGCTGGAGAGACGGCTGGCCGACGTCAGCAGGACGGCGCCGACGTTCGCGACCGCCCTGCGCGGCTACCGGGCGGCGGTCACCGCCGGCGACACCGCCACCGCCGACGGTCTCGCCGCCTGGGTCGCCGGTCAGCCGCACGTCGCGGCGTCCGTGCGGCGGGCCGCCGGCATCCGCGGCGAGCTCGACCACTTCGGCGCGTTCGGCTTTCTGCAGGGGCTGCTCGCCGTGCTGCGCGATGCCGGGCACCCCGGGCTCCTCGTCGTCCTCGACGAGGTGGAGACCTTGCAACGGGTGCGTTCTGACGTTCGCGAGAAGGCCCTCAACGCGCTGCGGCAGCTCATCGACGAGGTCGACAGCGGCCGGTTCCCGGGTCTGTACCTGCTCGTCACCGGGACCCCGGCGTTCTTCGAGGGCACGCAGGGCGTGCAGCGGCTGCCTCCGCTGGCGCAACGGCTGGCGGTCGACTTCACCACCGACGCGCGGTTCGACAACCCGCGCGCCGTCCAGGTGCGGTTGCCCGGTTTCACCCGCCAGTCGCTCGTCGAGGTGGGGCGCCGGGTCCGGGACCTGTACGCGCAGGGTTCCCTCGCCCCGGCCCGGATCAGCGCCGTCGTGGACGACGCGTACGTGGACGACCTGGCGACCGCCGTCGCCGGGGGGCTCGGGGGCAAGGTCGGCATCGCGCCCCGGGTGTTCCTCAAGAAGCTCGTCAGCGACGTCCTGGACCGGGTGGACCAGTACGACGACTTCGACCCCCGCCGGCACTACCGGCTGACCATGGCGGCGTCCGAGCTGACCGAGGTCGAGCGGAACGCGGCCGTGAGCGCGGCCAGCCACCCGGACGAGGTGGACCTCGAGCTATGACGCGTCCTCCCCGGTGCCGATGAGTCCCGTCGATCGGCTGCACCCCGTCGTCCTGCACCACGTGGCCAACACCCTCGGCTGGCCCGGCCTCCGGCCGTTGCAGGAGGCGGCGATCGACCCGCTGCTCGACGGGGACGACGCCCTGCTCATCGCCCCCACCGCCGGTGGCAAGACTGAGGCCGCCATCTTCCCGCTGCTGTCCGCTGCCGCGTCGACTGGGTGGACGGGGCTGTCGGTGCTGTACGTGTGCCCGCTGCGGGCGCTGCTGAACAACCTGCACCCACGGTTGAGCACCTACGCGTCGTGGACCGGTCACCGGGTGGGCCTGTGGCACGGAGACACCGGTGACACCGCGCGGCGCAGAGTGCTCGCCGAGCCCCCCGAGATCCTGCTGACCACACCGGAGTCGCTCGAGGCGATGCTCGTCTCCACCCGAGTCGACCCGCACGCCCTGTTCGCCGACCTGCGTGTCGTCGTCGTCGACGAGGTGCACGCCTTCGCCGGTGACGACCGCGGATGGCACCTGCTCGCCGTGCTCGCACGGCTCCCGCGACTGGCC
>JBMOMI010000560.1:0-2669 GCA_049325235.1 Actinomycetota bacterium
GCCGCCGACGAGATCACCGCCCTCACCCAGCGCCTCGACGGCCCACCAGCCGACCCCCGCCACACCGGCCCGCCACCGTACTGACGGGGCGACTGACGGGCCCGGCAGCCCGCTCAGCCGCGCAGTGTCGGCGCCAGCGTGTCCAGCACCGAAGGGTCCTCGATCGTCGACGGCACCGCGGGCGTCTTCCCGTCGGCGATCTCCCGCATCGTCTTGCGCAGGATCTTCCCCGACCGCGTCTTGGGCAGCGCAGGTACGACGTCCACCCGCCGCAGCGCCGCCACCGCGCCCACCTCGTCACGGACCCGCTGGACGCACTCGCGCGCGACGACGTCCGGGTCGGCCTGCACGCCGCCCTTGAGGACGACGAACCCGCGCGGCACCTGCCCCTTCATGTCGTCGTGCACGCCGATCACCGCGCACTCGGCGACCGCGGGATGACCCGCGAGCGCCGCCTCCATCGACCCCGTCGACAGCCGGTGCCCCGCGACGTTGATGACGTCGTCGGTGCGGCCCATGACGAACACGTAGCCGTCCGAGTCGCGGTAGCCGCCGTCCCCGGTGAGGTAGTAGCCCGGGAACGCCGACAGGTACGACGCGACGTACCGGTCGTCGTCCTGCCAGAGCGTCGGCAGGGTCCCCGGCGGCATCGGCAGCCGCAGGCAGATCGCCCCCTCCGTGCCGGGCGGCACCGGCTCGCCGTTCTCCCCCAGCACCTGCACGTCGTAGCCGGGCACCGGCACCGTCGGTGACCCCGGCTTGACCGGCATCGGCTCCAGCCCGCGAAGGTTCGCGCAGATCGGCCAGCCCGTCTCGGTCTGCCACCAGTTGTCGATGACCGGGATGCCGAGCCGGTCGCTCGCCCACTGGTAGGTGTCCGGGTCGAGCCGCTCCCCGGCGAGGAACAGCGTCCGCAGCCGCGACAGGTCGTGCTCGGTGATCCGGACGCCGTCCGGGTCGTCCTTCTTGATCGCCCGGATGGCGGTCGGCGCGGTGAACAGCGCGACGACGCCGTGCTCGGCCACGACGCGCCAGAACGCACCGGAGTCCGGCGTCCCGACCGGCTTGCCCTCGTAGAGCACGCTCGTGCACCCCGCCAGGAGCGGCGCGTACACGATGTAGGAGTGGCCGACGACCCAGCCGACGTCGCTGGCCGCCCAGAACGTCTCGCCCGGCTCGACGCCGAACACGTTGTGCATCGACCAGTGCAGCGCGACGGCGTGGCCGCCGTTGTCACGGACGATGCCCTTGGGTTTGCCGGTCGTCCCCGACGTGTACAACACGTACAGCGGGTCCGTCGCCGCCACCGGGACGCACTCGACCGGTTCCACCACGCCCGGGCGCATCAGCTCGGCCCAGTCCAGGTCCCGCTCCCCCATCTCGGCGCGAGCCTGTGGACGCTGCAGCACCACGACACGCTCGGGCCGGTGCGAGCTGCGCTCGATCGCGGCGTCGAGCATCGGCTTGTACTCCACGACCCGGGTCGGCTCGATGCCGCACGACGCCGACACGATGACCTTGGGCTGTGCGTCGTCGATGCGGGCCGCGAGCTCGCTCGGCGCGAAGCCGCCGAACACCACGCTGTGCACGGCGCCGATCCGCGCGCACGCCAGCATCGCCACGACCGCCTCGGGCACCATCGGCATGTAGACGACGACGCGGTCCCCCTTGTCGACCCCGAGCCCCCGCAGCACTCCGGCGAACCGCGCCACGAGCTCGAGCAGCTCCGCGTACGTGAACACACGCTGGGACGACGTCACCGGGGAGTCGTAGACGAGGGCCGCCTGGTCGGCGCGGCCACCGACGACGTGGCGGTCCAGGGCGTTGTAGCAGGTGTTGAGCACGCCGTCGGGGAACCAGCGGTAGAACGGTGGCCGGCTGTCGTCGAGCACCCGTTTCGGTGCAGAGATCCAGTCGACCGCTCGCGCGGCGTCCCCCCAGAACCCTTCGGGGTCCTCCAGGCTTCGCCGATAGGCCTGCTCGTACGCACCGGTCCCAGTCATGGCCGTCATCCTCGCGACGTCCCTGGCCGCTCGCCACCCCCGGACGCCGGACGGCGGCCGGCCGTCGCCGAGCGGCGCCCTGGCAGGGTGGACCCGTGCCCCGTGACGCCACGCTCGACCCCCGCGCCCTGCCGACCGGCGCGCTCGCCTTCCTGTCCGAGCGCCACCTCGCGACGCTGACGACGCTGCGCCCCGACGGCACCCCCCACGTCGTCCCCGTGGGCTTCACCTGGGACGACGGGGCCTGCGTCGCGCGGGTCATCTCCAGCCGCACGTCCCGCAAGGCGCGCAACGCCGTCACCGGCTGCCGGGCGGTGGTGTGCCAGGTGGACGGCCGGCGCTGGCTGTCGCTCGAGGGCTGGGCCACCGTGACGGACGACCCGGCCGCCGTCGCGGACGCCGAGCGCCGGTACGCCGAGCGCTACCGGACGCCACGGCCCAACCCCGAGCGCGTCGTCGTCCGGATCGAGGTTGACACCGTCCTCGGCGGGCTGCAGGGCGCGGCCCGCCGGTAGCGTCCCCCGGGGCAGGATGACCCGCGTGGAGATCGAGAGCACCGAGACCCTCCGCGCGTTGCTCGCGGCCGGCGCGCCGCTGGACGGGATGCGGCTGCAGTCGCTGGACCTCACCGGCCTCGAGGACGAGCTGCTCGCGAGGGACCCGGCC
>JBMOMI010000561.1:0-2662 GCA_049325235.1 Actinomycetota bacterium
CGTCGTCCCCGAGCCGTTCATCGTCAAGGAGACCGCGAAGATCCTCGACCTGCAGGACCCGACGTCCAAGATGAGCAAGTCGGCGTCGTCCCCGAACGGCGTCCTGGACCTCCTCGACGACCCGAAGCGCAACGCCAAGCGGATCCGGTCGGCCGTCACCGACGCCGAGACCGACGTGCGGTACGACCCCGAGCGCAAGCCGGGTGTCTCCAACCTGCTGGTGATCTACTCGGCGCTGTCCGGCCGCTCGATTCCCGACCTCGAGACCCAGTACGCCGGGCACGGCTACGGCGACCTCAAGAAGGACCTCGCGGACGTCGTCACGCAGGCGATCGCCCCGGTGCGGGACCGGGCGCTGGCCTACCTGGAGAACCCGGGCACGCTGGACGACGTCCTCGCCGAGGGCGCCCGCCGCGCCCGCGAGCGGGCCGGGGCGACGCTGGAGCGGGTGTACGAGGCGGTCGGCTTCCTGCCGGGGAAGCGGTGAGCGTGGTCGTGGATGGCGGAGACGACAGCCCCGCTGTCGTCGAGCCGACGGTCACCATCGGCGTCGCCATCCCGGTGCCCGGCCCCTACGGCGAGGAGCTGCAGCGCTGGCGCGCGGACTTCGGTGACCCGATGGCCGCGTCCATCCCGGCTCACGTGACCCTGCTGCCGCCGAGCGCGGTCCCCGTCTCCGCCCTGGACGAGGTGCGCAGCCACCTCGAGAAGGTGGCCGCGGACGTCGAGCCGTTCGACCTGCACCTGCGCGGCACGGGCACGTTCCGCCCGGTGTCGCCGGTGGTGTTCGTCCAGGTCGCCGAGGGCGTGTCGCACTGCGAGCGGCTGGAGCGCAAGGTGCGTTCCGGGGCCCTGGAGCGCGAGCTGTCGTTCTACTACCACCCGCACGTGACCGTGGCCCACCACCTCGCGGAGCCCGCCCTCGACCGCGCCTTCGACACCCTCGCCGGGTACGAGGCGCGGTTCACAGTCGAGTCCTTCAGCATGTACGAGCACGGCCACGACGGCGTGTGGCGGCCGGTCGAGGTGTTCCCCTTCGACTCCGCGCGCCGCGCATGAGCGGCAACGCGACGGTCGCCCGGTCCAAGCAGCTGGCCGGGCAGGTCGTCGAGTCGCACCCGGTCCGGGCGTGGAAGTGCTACGGGGCGGCACGGGGCGACGTCCTGGCCGGCGGCATCGCCTACGCGGGCCTGTTCTCGGTGTTCTCCGCCCTGCTCGTCGGCTTCACGATCCTGGGCCTGGTGCTCGGGAGGCGGTTCGAGCTGCGCGAGGAGGTCCTCGCCGCCGTCGACGAGCAGCTGCCCGGCCTGCTGGACGTCGAGGGGACGGGTGACGGGCTGGTCGACCCGGACGCGCTGTTCGCCGAGAACGTGCTGTCGGCGACTGGGCTGGTCGCCCTGCTCGTCGCGCTGTTCGCCGGGCTGGGCTGGCTGGACGCCGCGCGGGAGGGCATCAGGGCCGTCTTCGACCTGGGCACCGACGACCGTCCACTGCCGAAGAAGAAGGCGGCGGACGTCGCCATCCTCGCCACCCTCGGCCTGGCGATCCTCGCCTCCGCCGTGGTGTCCGTCGGCGTCAACGCCGCCGCCGGGGCGCTGCTCGAGTCGGTCGGGCTCGAGCGGGGCTGGCTCGGCCAGGGGATCCTGCGCGTGCTCGGCGTGCTGCTGGTCCTGGCTGCCGACACGGCGATCTTCGTCATCCTGCTCCGGCTGCTGTCCCGGGTGCCGCTGACGTGGGCGCAGGTCCGCGCCGGCGCTCTGGTCGGCGCGGCGGGGCTGGGGGTGCTCAAGCTCTTCGGCGGCCTGCTGCTCGGCCGGGTCGGCGGCGGCAACCCGCTGCTGGCGGCGAGCGCCACCCTCGTCGGCCTGCTGCTGTGGATGAACCTGGTGTCCCGCGTGACGCTGCTGGCCGCCGCGTGGGTGGCCAGTGAGGAGTCCGTCGAGGCCACCGTCGCCCAGGTGCCGGGACGGCGCGTGCGCGCCGGCGCAGGGCAGGACCTGCCGGCGGCGGCCGGGCCTCGCGACCTGATGGCGCCGTCGTTCGGGCAGCGCTCCCGTGACCGGGTGACGCTCGCGGCGGGGGCGGTGCTGGGTGCGCTCGCCGTGACGTCCATGCGGGTGCTCGTCGGCGGCGCGCGTGCGATCGGTGACGTCGTGCGGCGTTCGGACTGACGGAGTGTGTCCCCAGTGCCGTAAGGGCTCTCGTCGTCACCGAGTCGGCACTCTCACCCGGTGTCGGGTGGTCGTGCCCGCGGATGGATGTCGAGGGCGAGGGCGAGTTGTCGGCCGGTGTGGCGGGCCCGGTCCTGATCGCGCCAGTAGGTGTTGGCGACGGGGGTCTGGTGGGCGTCGATCCAGGGTGGGGGGATGACGTGGGGGACGCCGTCGATCATCACGATCCGGTAGTGGCCGTGCTCGACCATCGCGTGGTGCGCGCCGCACAGCAGGGCCAGCGAGGCGACGTCGGTGGCGCCGCCGTGGATCCAGGCGGTGACGTGGTGGACGTCGGTCCACCGGGCGGGGACGGTGCAGCCGGGCCAGATGCAGCCGCGGTCCCGGGCGTGCAGCGCGCGGCGCTGGGCCGGGGTGGCGGTGCGCACGGTGCGGCCGAGGTCCAGCACCGCGCCGCTGGGGGCGAGCAGCACCTTCTGCAGGACGCAGTC
>JBMOMI010000562.1:0-2662 GCA_049325235.1 Actinomycetota bacterium
CGGGCGACGCCGTGCACGAGGTGCTCGGCGATCCCCAGCGCCGTGGCGTGCCGGGCGGGCTCGCCCAGCACGTCCCCGAGCGCGAGCAGCGCCTCCACGATGTGCATGCTGGAGTTGGCGCCGCGGTAGGGCTCGGGCTGGGTGAACGCCCGGTCGTAGCCCTCCACGACCCGCCCCTCGGCGTCCAGGAAGTGCCGGTCGAGGACGTCGACCGCGTCGGCGAGCAGCTCGTCGGCGCCCGGCGCGCCGGCGGCCGCCGCGCTGCTGGCCGCCAGCGCCACGAACGCGTGCGCGTACGCCTGCTTCTCGTCGTCCACCGGCGCGGCTCCGTCCGGCGCGACGCTCGCGAACCAGCCTCCGAACCGCTTGTCCCGCAACGGCCCTTGCAGTGACGCGACGCCGTGCTCGACCACCACGGCCGCATCGTCGTCCCCGCGCAGCGCGGCCAGCGCGAACACGTGCGTCATCCGCGTGGTCACCCACGCGTGCACCGGCCGCGTCAGGTCCGGCCGCCCGTCGTCGTCCAGCCAGGCGAATCCCGCGGCCGGGTTCACCGAGGCGCGGGCGAACCGGAGCAGCCGCCGGCCCTCGGCGTCGAGCTCCTCGGGTGACGGCGCGTGCAGGGCGGTGGCGGCGGTCAGGGGGTCCAGTCCGGGCGCAGCGGGAAGGCCGGCGCTCCGGCCTCGGTGCGGGTGCACAGCACCTGGTGCAGCTGCAGCCCGTTGCGCTCGAACGACAGCCGCGACCCCGCCATGTACAGCCCCCAGACCCGAGCGCGGGCCTCACCGACCTCGGCGACACACTCGTCCCAGCGGTCCACGAGGTTGCGGCACCACGCCGCCAGCGTCAGGGCGTAGTGCTGCCGCAGGTTCTCGTCGTGCTGCACCTCCAGGCCGGCGTCGTGGGCCTCGGCGACCAGCCGGCCCGGCGAGGCCAGCTCGCCGTCGGGGAAGACGTAGCGGTCGATGAACGCGCCGGGGCGGTGGGAGGCGCGGTTGTCGGCGCGCGTGATGCAGTGGTTGAGCAGCCGGCCGCCGGGCACGAGCAGCGCCCGCAGCCGGCCGAAGTAGGCCGGGTAGTTGTGCACCCCGATGTGCTCGGTGAGGCCGATCGAGCTGATCGCGTCGAAGGGCTCGTCGGTCGGCACGTCGCGGTAGTCCAGGTGCCGTACCTCGGCCAGGTCGTCCAGGCCCTCCCGCTTGATCGCCTCCTGTGCCCACGTGGCCTGCTGCCTCGACAGCGTCACGCCGAGCACCCGGACCCCGTGCTCACGGGCCGCGTGCCTGACCATGCCGCCCCACCCGCAGCCGACGTCCAGCAGCCGCATCCCGGGCCGCAGCGCGAGCTTGTTGGCGACCAGCTCGTACTTCGCCGCCTGGGCCTGCTCCAGGGTGTCGCTCGCGTCCCGGTAGACCGCGCACGTGTAGGTCATGGACGGGCCGAGCACCTTCTCGTAGAAGGCGTTCGACACGTCGTAGTGGTGCCGGATGGCCGTGGCGTCCCGGCGCCGCGAGTGCCGCAGTCCGTCGACGGTGCGGCGCCAGCGCGGCAGCGCCTCCTCCCGCGGCGGCTCGGGCGGCCGCAGCCCCCGCCACCCCAGACCCCGCACGAGCCGGGCGGCCTCCGCCGGGGTCGGCCGGCGCAGGCGCAGCTCCTTCAGCGTCCGCAGCAGCTCGTAGGGGTCGCCCGGGTGCACGCCCTCGACGACGAGCTCCCCGCTGACATAGGCCCGCGCGAGCCCGAGGTCGCCCGGTGCCGTGAGCACGTACGCGAGCCCCCGCTCCGAGGCCACGTGCAGCGCGAGCCTGGCGTCCCGCGGACCCAGCGCGCTGCCGTCGTACGCGGTGACGCGCAGCGGCAGCTCGCCGTCCACCAGGGTCCGGACGATGTCCGCGACCGTCATCGGTGCTCCCTTCCTCGCCCGGCCGGCTCAGCGCCGTCCGACCGCCTTGTCGTACAGGTCCGTCAGCCGCCCGGAGGGGTCGTAGCGCCGCCGGGCGGACCGGTACGCCTCCCCGCCGTAGAGACGGTCGAACGTCTCCAGGTCGTAGTAGGCGTCCGAGTACAGCGACTTGTGGCCCCCCGCGTCGGCGACCGCCCGCTCCACGGCGCGGTTCACGTCGCCGTCCCGGGCGCCCGGCGCGACCGGCACCGTGCCCCAGAAGCCGACGTTGACGTAGGTGCGGTCCGGGCTCATCGGGTACAGCGGCCATGGCCGGTCGGACCGCAGCCTCACCGGGCACAGCCACACCGGGCTCATCGGCACGTGGTCGGCGAACCAGCGCAGGAAGCCGGGGGTCTCCTCGAGCGGGATCTCCACGTCCTGGACGACGCGCTCGCGCGGGGGCTGCCCCCGCAGGCGGTCCAGACGCGCGGCGACGTGCCAGCGGTGGTCCAGGCCGACGAGCCGGTGGTAGACGTCGCTGCGCCGGTAGCGCCGTGGCCACAGCCGGCGGACGAGCGGATGCTGGACGCCGAAGGCCCGCGAGCACCAGAACCAGTCGGTGTCCCAGCGCCACAGGTACGCGTCGGCGGTGAGCGCGTCCCGGGCCCGGTCCCGGACCGAGCGGTAGTAGATCTCCTGACCGGTGTAGTCGCTGACCGCCGGCACCTCGTCGGTGAAGGTGCCCAGGACGAGATACGCCTCGCCGGGCGCGAAGAC
>JBMOMI010000563.1:0-2661 GCA_049325235.1 Actinomycetota bacterium
CTCGGCCTCCTTGCGCGCCCGCTCGGCCTCCTTGCGCGCCCGCTCGGCCGCCTCGCGGGCCTCCTGCTCGGCGCGCTGGCGCGCGGACAGCGGCAGCACCGGCGCCAGCCGCTGCCGGATCTGCTCCTGCACCGCATCCGGCTCCCCGGAGGCGTCGACCACGACGTAGCGGCGGGGGTGCCGGCGCGCCAGGTCGAGGAAGCGCTCCCGCACGGAGGCGTGGAACTCCTGGGACTCCCGCTCGAGCCGGTCCGCCTCGTCGGGGCTGCGCGCCAGCCCCACCTCGGGCGGCACGTCGAGCACCACGGTCAGGTCGGGCACCAGCCCCTGCGTGGCCCAGCGCGACAGGTGGGCCACCTCGTCGCCGTCCAGCGCCCGCCCGGCGCCCTGGTAGGCGACCGAGGAGTCGCTGTACCGGTCGGTGACCACGACCGCGCCCCGCCGCAGCGCCGGCCGGACCACGGAGGCGACGTGCTGAGCCCGGTCCGCCGCGAACAGCAGCGCCTCGGCCCGCGGGTCGATGTCGTCCCCGTGCAGCAGGACGTGCCGGAGCCGCTGCCCGAGCGGGGTGTCGCCCGGCTCGCGAGTGAGCACGACCTCGTGCCCGAGGTCCTCCCGCAGCCACCGGGCCAGCAGCTCGGCCTGGGTGGACTTCCCGGCGCCGTCCCCGCCCTCGATGGCCACGAAGAAGCCCTCGGCCTGCCGGGGACCCGACATCGGGTGTGCCACGTGCCGGCGCTTCCAGGCCCGCACCAGGTCCTCCAGCAGGGGGACGCCGGACCTGTCGTCCATCTGCCGGTAGGACACCACGCCGATGGCGATGGCCAGCAGCGCGGCCACGAGCAGGGTCAGGGCGGCACCGTTGTAGGTGAGGGTGACGTTCTCGGTGAACCGGATCTGGTGCTCGCCGAGCAGCGCCGCCAGCGCCGGCGCGAACGCCATCACCGCGATGAGCACGATCCGCGCGGCGTACTGCACGAACCCGAACGTGCGACCGCGCAGCTCGTCGGCCACCTCGAGCCCGAGCATCGTGTAGCCGGTGACCCACGCGACCCCGGCCCCCGCGCCGAGAGCGGCGGTGAAGAAGGTAGCCAGGACGATGTTCGGGATCAGCGCGACGAGCAGCAGGAACGCTCCCGCCACGACGATCGACAGGGCGAACAGCCGCCAGCGCGGCAGCTCGGCCAGCAGCCGCGGACCCACCCACATGCCGAGGGCGAGGCCGGTGAACACGGCCGCGAACAGGATGCCGTAGCCCGGCGCGCCCGCGCCCAGGTCGGACGCGAACGTGGGCGCCACGCCGATGACGAAGCCCCCGGCGCCGAACGCGCCGAGCATGCCGATCACCAGGCCGCGCACCAGGGGCGTCGTGCCGACGAAGCGCCAGCCCTCGGTGATCGTGCGCCAGACCGGCACGCGCGCGGCCGGCTGCTCGGACGCCGCGGGGCGACGTGGCATCTCCAGCTGGAGGACGACCACGGCGGCCACCAGATAGGTCAGCGCATTGACGTACAGCGCGAGGTCGATGGGGCCACCCAGGAAACCCAGGGCACTGCTGAGCGCGCCGCCGGCCAGCGTGAGCCCGGAGAACAGCAGCGCCGCCACCGGGGCGCTGCCGTAGGTCGTCGCCAGGCTCAGCTGGTTGGCGGCCTCCAGCCGGCGCCGCGGCACCAGGTTCGGCACCGTCGCGTCCTTGGCCGGCATCCAGAACAGGCCGACGACCTCGATGAGGACGGTGGCGACGAACAGCCACCACAGCGTGCCCACCAACGGGATGGAGGCGAACAGCGCGAACCGCAGCACGTCCCCGACGACCATGGTGACCTTGCGGTCGAACCGGTCGGCCATCGCCGCGGCGAGCGGGCCGAACAGCACGGCCGGCGCCAGCCGCAGGGTCAGCACGCCGGCGACGGCCAGGTTGGCCGCGGCGTACGACGACGCGCCGCCGAGGCGGCTGGCGAAGGCCGTGACGGCGAGCAGGCCCAGCCAGTCGCCGAAGCTGGACAGCCCGAGCGCCAGCCACAGCTGGCGGAACGGCCGGACGGCGAGCACGCCGCGCACGTCGTGGACCGGGGCCGCCTCGTTGGTCACCGCGTCAGCGTAACGACCGGTACCGTCAGCGCTTCTTCGCCGCAGTCTTCTTGGCCGGAGTCCTCTTCGCCGTCGTCTTCTTGGCCGTCCGCTTGCGCGCCGGCCCCTTGGCCCGCTTCTCGGCGAGCAGCTCGGCCGCGCGCTCGAGCGTGATCGACTCCACCGCGTCGTCCTTGCGCAGCGTCGCGTTGGTCTCGCCGTCGGTGACGTACGGGCCGAAGCGGCCCTCCTTGACGACGACCGGCTTGCCAGTGGCGGGGTCGTCGCCCAGCTCCCGCAGCGGCGCGGACGCCGTCCGCCCGCCGCGGCCGCGCTTGGGCTGGGCGTAGATCGCGAGTGCCTCCTCGAGCGTGATGTCGAAGATCTGCTCCTCGGACTCCAGCGACCACGAGTCGCTGCCCTTCTTCAGGTACGGCCCGTACCGGCCGTTCTGCGCGGTGATCTCCTCCCCGGTCTGCGGGTCGGTGCCGACGACCCGCGGCAGCGACAGCAGCCGCAGTGCGTCGTCCAGCGTCACCGTCTCCAGCTGCATGGTCCGGAACAGGGACGCCGTCCGCGGCTTGGCGCTCT
>JBMOMI010000564.1:0-2660 GCA_049325235.1 Actinomycetota bacterium
AGCCCGCCCACCGCTGCCGCGGTGGCCGGCAGCCCGAGCGTGGCCAGGCACGCGTCGGCCATCCCGCGCACCGGCGCGCCGCCGATGATCGGCGACACGCCGATGACCGGCGCGCGTGTCCCGCGCACGGCGTCGCGCACGCCCGGCACCGACAGGATCGTGCCGATCGACACCACCGGGTTGCTCGGCGGGAGAAGGACCACGTCCGCGTCCCGCAGCGCCTCCAGCACTCCCGGTGCGGGCCTGGCCTGCTCGGCGCCCACCGCGACGATCCGGGACGCCGGCACGGCGGCGTGCATCCGCACCCACCACTCCTGGAAGTGGACGGCCCGCTCACCGCCCTCGGCCTCGTCATCCGCGATCACCACGTGGGTCTCGACGGGGTCGTCGCTCATCGGCAGCAGGGTCACGCCCGGGTTCCAGCGGGCGCACAGGGCCGCGGTGACCCGCGAGAGCGGGTAGCCGAGGCCGAGCATCCTCGTGCGCAGGATGTGCGTGGCAAGGTCCCGGTCGCCGAGTGTGAACCACTGGGGCGTGGCGCCGTACTCGGCCAGCTCCGCCGCGACGGCGAACGTCTCGCCGGCCCGCCCCCAGCCCTGGGACTCCTCGATCCCGCCGCCGAGCGTGTACATCACCGTGTCGAGGTCCGGGCACACGCGCAGCCCGTGCAGCGTGATGTCGTCGGCGGTGTTGCCGATCACCGTGACCTCGGCCTCCCGGCGCGAGCGGTCGGGGGAGGACCGCAGGTGGTGGAGCAGGCCGCGCAGGAAGCGCGCGCCGCCGATGCCGCCCGCCAGGGCCGTGATGCGCATGCGTCGATCCTCGCGCACGTCCACCGATCGGCCGATCAAGGGGCGCGAGTATCAGACTTCGGCTTGACTACCCCCGTACGACACGCGTGTAATTCCATCCGTGTCATCGGCGCCGGAGGCGTCCGGCACCGGGACACACCCACTGGGGGCGACGAAGGGTCGAGGCCATGACCGGGATGACAGGGTCCGGGACCGCAGGGTTCGAGAACGGGGCAGGCGCGCAGGAACCAGGGGCGATCCTCTGGGATCCCCGCTTCTCCGGCGCCGACGAGGAGCTCGACTGGCAGGAGCGAGCCCTGTGCGCCCAGACCGACCCGGAGGCGTTCTTCCCGGAGAAGGGCGGCTCCACCCGCGAGGCGAAGAAGGTCTGCGCCTCCTGCGAGGTCCGGGTCGAGTGCCTCGAGTACGCGCTCGCCAACGACGAGCGGTTCGGCATCTGGGGCGGCCTGTCCGAGCGTGAACGGCGCCGCGTGAAGAAGCAGGCGGTCTGAGCCTGTCGCTCCACCTGACCGCAGCACCCGGGCACGCCCGGCGGGACCAGCCGCCGACCGAGCCCGGGCACGGTCCCGACCCCACGGGGGGTGACGGCCTCGACCGGCGCCCCGGCCCGATCCGCGTCACCGCCGTCCTCGTCGCCCACAACGGCGCCCGCTGGCTGCCGCGGACCCTGTCGGCCCTGGCGAGCCAGTCCCGCCGCCCCGACGACGTCCTGGCGGTCGACACCTCCTCCGACGACGACAGCCCCGCCGTGCTCGGGGCCTCCGTGGGCAGGGTGGTCAGCACCGGCCCGGGCACGAGCTTCCTGGACGCCGTTCGTGCCGGGCTCCTGGCCGCCGAGGCCGACCGCCTCGCGCCCCGCCCGGACCCGCACGACGAACGCCCCGCCGAGTCGTCGGCCACGGAGTGGGTCTGGCTGCTCCACGACGACTCCGCCCCCGCCCCGGACGCGCTCGAGCGGCTGCTCGCGGCGGTCGAGGTGGCGCCGTCCGTCGCCATCGCCGGGTGCAAGCTGCGCGCCTGGGACGACGGCAGCCGCCTGCTGCAGACCGGCTTCACGGTCAGCCGGCTCGGCCGCACGATCACCGGCGTCGAGGCCGGAGAGGTCGACCAGGGTCAGACCGACGCCCGCGAGGACGTGCTGGCCGTCGGCAGCGCAGGCATGCTCGTCCGGCGCGACGTCTGGGACGCCCTCGACGGACCCGATCCGGCGACCCCGCTCGTCGGCGACGACCTCGACCTGTGCATGCGGGCCCGCCTTGCCGGCCACCGGGTCGTCGTGGTCCCCGGCGCCGTCGTCGCCCACGCCGACGCCACGCGCACCGGCCAGCGCGAGACCGGAAGCGGCCGCCGGGAGCTGTGGTGGCTCAGCCGCCGGCAGGTCACGCACCGGCGTCTCGTCGACGCTCGCGCGCCGCTGCTGCCCCTGACCGTGCTGACCGTCCTGCTCGGCGGCCTGGCCCGAGCCCTGGTGCGGATGGCCACCAAGGAGCCCGGTCGCGCCGTGGGGGAGCTGACCGCCGTGGTGTCCGCGCTGTCCCGCCCGGACGACGTCTGGCGGGCGCGGCGCCGGCACGCCCGGGTGCGCCGCGTCCCCCGGCGCACGATCACGCAGCTGCGCGCCACGCACGGTGAGGTCGCTCGCTGGCACCGCGACCGCTGGCAGCACCGCCGGGTGCAGCGACGCGCGGCCCTCGTTCCCGTGGAGCGGCGCGTGCCCACCGCGGGCGGCCTGAAGGTGCCGGTGCTCGGCACGCTGGTGCTGGCCGCGGTGTCCGGCATCGCCCTGCACCGGCTGGTCGGCCCCGGACCGGTCTCCGGCGGCGCGCTCGCCCCGGCGCCGGGCGACCT
>JBMOMI010000565.1:0-2645 GCA_049325235.1 Actinomycetota bacterium
TTGATCACGCTCGGATTCCTTGATCACCGCGGGGGTGGGGAGACGTCGAGGACCGTGCGCAGGGCCTCGAGGGCCGCGCGATCGACGCTGTAGTAGGTCCACCGGCCGCGCTTGTCGCCGGTCACCAGGCCCGCGTCGGCGAGCCGCCGCAGGTGGTGCGTGACGGTCGACTGGGCCAGCCCGAGCGGCTCGACGAGGTCGCACGTGCAGGCCTCGCCGCCGGCGGAGGCCATGAGCAGGGACAGCACCCGCAGCCGGGCCGGATCGGCCAGGGCCTTGAGCTGGCCGGCGAGGGTCTCGGCGTCCTGCTCGGAGAGGGGCTCGGCCGCCAGCGGCGAGCAGCACGCCACGGCGGGGGACGACGTGTCGACGGACATGAGGCCCAGCCTACGCCTGAACATTGACTGACGTCGATGCTTGGCACGCCTGAGCCGCCGGCCGGGCTACTCGACGGCGAGGTGCGCGAGCAGGTACGCGCAGCCGGCCATCAGGCCCGCCATCGGGATCGTCAGCACCCACGCGGTGACGATGTTGCCGGCAACCCCCCAGCGCACCGCGGACAGCCGCCGGGTCGCCCCCACACCCATGATCGCGGACGTGATGGTGTGCGTGGTCGAGATGGGCGCCTTGAAGACGAACGCGGTCGTGTAGAGCACGCTGGCGGCGACGGTCTCGGCCGCGAAGCCGCGGGGCGGGTCCAGCTGGATGACCCGGCGGCCGAGGGTCCGCATGATCCGCCAGCCGCCGGCGTACGTGCCCAGACTGATCATCGTGGCGGCCGCCAGCTTGACCCAGAGCGGGATGCTGTCGCCGGCGTGGTAGCCGCCGGCGACCAGTGCCAGCACGATGACGCCCATCGTCTTCTGCGCGTCCTGCAGGCCGTGGCCGAGCGCCATCGCGGCCGCCGAGACGGTCTGCGCCGCGCGGAAGCGGCGGTTGACCCGCCCCGGGTGCGCCCGGCGGAACGTCCACAGGATCGCCAGCATCAGCAGGTACGCCAGCGAGAACCCGACGAGCGGAGACACGATCATCGGGATGACGACCTTGGTGCCGATCACGTCCCACTGGACGACGGTCGCGGACGCCACCCCCGCCCCCATCAGTCCGCCGATCAGCGCGTGCGACGAGGACGACGGCAGCCCGAGCCACCACGTCACCAGGTTCCACACGATCGCGCCGAGCAGGCCGGCGAGGACGACGACGAGCCCGTGCCGCCCGCCGGGCGGCTCGATGATGCCGCTGCCGATCGTGCGGGCCACACCCTCCCCCAGGAGGGCTCCGACGAAGTTCATCACCGCGGCCATCACCAGGGCCACGCGCGGCGTCAGCGCCCGCGTGGACACCGACGTCGCGATCGCGTTGGCCGCGTCGTGGAAGCCGTTGGTGTAGTCGAACGTCAAGGCAACGGCGATGACGAGGACGACGAGCGCCAGCTCCACGGCGGCTCAGGACTCCTTGATGGCGATCTGCTCGACGGTGTTGGCGACCGACTCGAACGCGTCCGCGGCCGCCTCGAGCGCCTCGACGACGTCCTTGGCCTTGAGGACGTACATCGCGTCGCCCGAGCCGTCGAACAGGTCCGCCAGGAGGCGCCGGTGGGCACGGTCCGCCTGGTTCTCCAGCCGGTTGATCTCCACCCAGAAGTCGGTGAGGTCCTTCATCGAGCGCAGCCGGGGCATCGCGGCCGCGGTCAGCTCGGCGCACCGCTGCAGCACCTGCACGAGGTCGGCGGTGGCGTCCGGCAGCTGCTCGAGGCGGTAGAGGACGACGAGGTCCCCCGCCTCCTCCATGTGGTCCATGCAGTCGTCGAGCCCGGCCGCCAGCGCGTAGATGTCCTCGCGGTCGAACGGCGTCACGAACGTGGAGTTCACGCGCTTCATCAGCTCGTGGGTGGCCTCGTCGGCACGGTGCTCGGCCTCGCGCAGCCGCTCGGCGAGCTTGTCTCGGTCGTCGGCGTCGGCGGCGCCCAGGAGCTCGGCCAGCAGGTCCGCCCCCTCCACGAGGAGCCGGGCGAGAGCAGCGAACAGGTCGTAGAAGGACGTGTCCTGCGGGGTGATGCGCAGTCGCACGATGCAACGCTCCGGAAACGCTCGGCGCCCCGGGCTTGGGGCACGACCGCGGGACAGGCTAGGGGACGGACGTCGCCTCCTGGGGACGTCCCGTTGATCTCACGTTCACCCGCCGGGTCAACGCTTGACGCCGAGAGCGGCGTCGATCTCCGGAAGGCTCAGCTCGCCGTCGCGCTCAGAGGCGGCGACGACGAGATCGGTGTACATCTCGATCTCCTCGGCGAGCGCCTCGTCGTCGAGGCGGCCCGGGCGCCGCTCGTCCACCTGCAGTCCTCTCGAGGTGTGGCTGTGCGATGTGGCCCCCGTGGTGCTCCCCGTGGTCCAACGGTACTCCCCCCGGGCCGTCGTGTTCAGGGAACCGGCGATCCGCTCCTGGGCGCGTCACCCGTCGGCGCGTCGGTCGCCCGCTCTGGCGGGACCGGTTCGCTGCCCGGCGGCACCGCCGTCCGCTCGATCGTCACCGACGTCAGCCCGAAGCCGCCGACGGTGACCTCGTCGTAGGCCACGAGCTGTCCGGCCCGCTCCCCCTCGGTGGCGATGTGCAGGAGGGTCGCGGTCAGCGACAGCGGCTCGCCC
>JBMOMI010000566.1:0-2638 GCA_049325235.1 Actinomycetota bacterium
CGGCCCGCGTCACGGGCGGCGACGTAGCGCCGCACCGTCTTGGGGTCTACCCCGGCCAGCTGCGCGGCCGAGTGCGCGCTCTGCGTGGCGTCGAACGCCTCGAGAATCTCCATGATTTCCCTGTCAGACTTCTTCATGCGTCCCTCCGGTGGAACCTGCTCGCGGTGGTCGAAGACCTCGAGCAAATCCCCAGAGGGACGACTTCTTTCGGACCGACACGACCGGTCCCACGGCCTCGGACAGGGAGATCAGCTGTCCGTCAGCAGGGAAGTACGTGTCCGCCTACAGGGAGGTTGGCATGTCCGCTAGCACTGGTGCATGAGTCGCGCCGGTCGCTGACGCAGCGGCTGCAGGACATCCGGCTGGCCGGCGAGCTACGCGACGCGCTGCACCGCCACCAGCTCAGCACGGTCTTCCAGCCGATCGTCGACCTGACCGAGGGCACCATCGTGGGTGTCGAGGCGCTGTGCCGCTGGCGGCACCCCCAGCGCGGCGACATCCGCCCCGACGAGTTCATACCCGCCGCCGAGCGGACCGGCCTGGTTCACCACATCGGGCATCTGGTGCTCAGCGACACCTTGGCGCAGCTACGCCGCTGGGACGACACCGGACGCGTGGTCGCCAGCGCCGCCGTCAACGTGTCCGCCACCGAACTGGCGGACCCGGCGCTGGTCGACCGCGTCCGCGACGCGCTGCACGCCTGGGGGATCGCGCCGAAGCGACTGGTCATCGAGGTGACCGAGACCGCCGTCATCTCCGACTTCGCCACCGCCAGCCGACAACTGGCCGCGTTGCAGGCGCTGGGCATCCGCGTCGCGATCGACGACTTCGGCACCGGCCAGTCGTCACTGGCGTACCTACGCCGCTTCGACCTCGACATCGTCAAGATCGACCGCGAGTTCGTCCGCGACATCCTCGCCTGCCCCAAGGCCGAACGCATGGTCCAGGCCATCATCCGGCTGGCCGCCGCCATGGGCGCCGAGACGGTCGCCGAGGGCATCGAATCCTCCGCCGAGGCCAACCGCCTCCGGCGACTCGGCTGCCAGGTGGGACAGGGCTACCACCTCGGCCGCCCCATGCCGGCCCGCGAACTCGATGCCCTGCTCTCCACCCACACCGCCGTCCGGCCTGGGCGGTCGGCCCCTCTTCACACGACGCGGCCGGACGTCGATTCGGCCGTCAGGGCCGCCTTCCACCGCACCTGACGGCTGCTCGCGGGGCGACGTTGACCGCTGGAGAGTCACTCTTGATTGGCTCAGCAAGCCGTCGTACCGGCAGGCCGTCACCAGTCGGGTGAAGGCTCCGGCCGCCCCGCCACGGTCATGCTGCCTTCTGAGGACATGGCGCGTTGCGGGGCCAGGTAGAGATCACAGATCCGAGCCTCGTCCGCCCGCCGCAACCGACGACGCTGACCGACCACCCGCGGACGGCGCACCACCCCGCCATCCGCCGTCGCCGCGAGAGAGCGATCGGTAGGCCATGGCCGCATATCAGCGGTGTTGCCGTGACCGAGGCAAGGGCTACCAGCGCACGAAGGCCCGGACCGACAGGTCCGGGCCTTCGTCCTGTCACTGGGCGAGGGCGCTCCTGCCGCGTGATCGCCAGGTCAGGAGGAGACCCGGCGGTTCCTCAGCGCGATCCTGTGCTGAACTGGATCTCCGTGGGCGTGCGACGCCTACTGTGCTGGCGATCTTGCCGGCGCTGCGCTGCGAGGACTTCGCCGCTGACACTTCACGGCGAACACGTCTGCCTGCTACGGTCGCCGCATTCCACCACGGGAGCCCGAGGCATCGGGCTGAGAGGGAGCTGGAGCCGCTCCGACCGTCGAACCTGATCCGGGTCATGCCGGCGAAGGAAGTGAGGAGCGACGTGCTACCGCGCATCCACTGCATCACCGACTTCCCGTCGTACGACGCCCGCGCGCTCGCCGTGCTGGAGGCGGTCGTCCAGGCGGGCGTGGACGCCGTCCAGGTCCGGGCGAAGTCACTGCCCGACCGTGAGGTGCTGGCCTTCACCCGCGCGCTCGTGGACCGCCTCGCCGGGACGCCCGCCAAGGTGATCGTCAACGACCGCCTCGACCTTGCCTTGGCGGCAGGGGCGCACGGCGTCCACCTCGGGCTCGACGACCTTCCCGTCGCCGAGGCGAGGCGCCTCGCGCCACCCGGCTTCCTCGTCGGCGGGACCTGCCGCCACGCGGGGCACGCCGAGGACGCCAGGGCGCAGGGCGCCGACTACGTCGGCGTGGGACCGGTGCACCCCACCACGACGAAGCAGGGCCTGCCGGCGCCGATCGGCCTGGAGACCCTGCGCGACGCGGCCCGCGTCCTGCCCGCGATCGCGATCTCCGGCATCGACGCCGAGCGCACCCCCGCCGTGATGGCCGCCGGGGCCTACGGCATCGCCGTCGCCTCGGCCATCTGCCGGTCACCCCGGCCCGAGCTCGCCGCGAGAGGGCTCGTCGACGCCGTCGCACGCGCATGAGGGCGGCGGTGATCGGCGCCGGCATCGTCGGCCTCGCCTGCGCGGAGGAGCTGGTCCGCGGCGGGCACGAGGTGCGGGTGTTCGACCCCGACCCCGGCGCCGGGGCGACGCACGCGGCGGCCGGCATGCTCGCCCCGGCCGGCGAGGCCTGGCACGG
>JBMOMI010000567.1:0-2627 GCA_049325235.1 Actinomycetota bacterium
CACGGTGGTGGGACATCGTCTGGAACGTGGTGACTTTGACATCCGTGGCGCTGCTTGCGACGGCGATGGGCGGCAGAGTCGTCGGCCCTCTGGTCGCGTTGGGGTTCTACGTGGTGACGATCGCCCTCCAGCACTGGCGGCCGGACCTCGCCCGTTGGGTGCCTCTGTCAGGCTCTCCAGGCAACCTCGAGCCTCACATCGTGCCGGCGGTGCTGGCGTCGGGCGTGGCGCTAGCGACGTGGAGCTACACCCTTGGCTGTTCTCGCTGGGCGGCTCGGACGTGGCGGAACGACATCGGCTGACGCGACGACTCCAGGAGTCACCAGTGCCCGGATGATCTACGGGCAGGCTCGCGCGACCTCCTGCGCGAACCAGCCCGCGACCGTCAGCTGGTCCGGCATCACCACCCCGGTCTCGCCGTCCACCTGGAAGTCGAGCTGGCCGCCGGCGTCGGCGCGTTGGGCCGCGCTGGTGCAGCGGTCCACCTCGACCGCGAGCCGGACCACGGTGCTGCGGTCCGTCGGCAGCGTCGCGGGCAGCTCGGGCTCCCCGACGATCCGCGTGCCCGGAGGGGCGCCCACGGTGAGCTCGACCGGCTGGCCGGTCGTGTTCCGCAGCTGCAGGGTGAGCCGGCCGTCGTCGTCCACGGCCGTGCGCCACACCGGGATGCCCTCGAACGACGTGGTGTCGCAGAACCCGGCGACGGCGCTGACCGGCATCCCGAGGTCCCCGCCGAGCGCGCCGGGCGGCACCTCCCTGGTGGCCCCGTCGGTCGTGGCGACGGTGAGGAACAGCCCGCTGGGCCCGCGGGTGGAGGCGCAGTCCGGCACGAGGGTGGCGGACAGGTGGCGGGTGCCACCCGCCGGCACCGTCTCGGCCTCGGCGAGCCGCAGCTCGGCCCGGGCATCCGCCAGGCGGGCCGCGGTGACCGTCACCGGCTCGGGCCCGGCGTTCACGACGACGACGCCGAGCGGGATCGGCTGGCCGGAGGACCAGCCCCCGTGCGGCCAGGTCATCGCTGCCAGCAGCCGCACCGTCGAGCGCGCCTCCAGCAGCTGCGACCGCTCCGTCACGCCGGTGGCGAGCAGCGCGCCGACGGCGGCCGCCCCGAACGCGAGGGCGAGCGGCACCCGGTGCTGCCGGAGCCAGGCCCAGACCTCGTCGAGGGAGGGGGGACGCGGACGTGGCGGGGAGGGCGGCGCGGACCGCTGCTCGGGGACGGCGTCCAGGCTGGTGACGACGTCCGGCGCGGGCGTCTCACGCTCCCGGGGTTCGGAGAAGCTCTCCGGGGCGGGTCCCAGCACCTCTCGGCTCAGCTCCCGCCTCCCCTCCGGCGGCGGTCGGCCGCCCGACGGACGACGGCGCCCCCGCCGAACGAGGACGCCGCCGCCGACACGAGCAGGCCGGCTACCAGGCGTGCGCTCTGATGTCGCCGGCCGGGACAAGCCCGGCGCTGACGCGTCCTGACGAGGACTGGTCGCACGTGGGTACCTGCCTGTCGTGCGGTCCCCACCGCCCCAAGGCGGCAAGAGCCGTCACCGCCTTGTCTACTCCTGTTCGCGGCTCTTGTGAAGGGCGTACCAGGCCAGGCCGGCCGCACCGGCGCCGAGCGCGGCCGCGGCGGCGGCGCGGGGCCGGCTGACGGGGATGCGGCCGATGCCGCGGCGCAGCGGGACCGGGCGGGTGAAGTCGAGCACCGGCCAGCCGCGCGACAAGGCCTCCCGGCGCAGCGCCCGGTCCGGGTTCACGGCGACCGGGTGGCCGACCGCCTCGAGCATCGGCAGGTCGGTGACGGAGTCGGAGTACGCGTAGCACTCGCCGAGGTCGTAGCCCTCCTCGGCGGCGAGCCGCTGCAGCGCCACCGCCTTCTGCGGGCCGTACACGTACTCGTCGATCTCGCCGGTGAACCTGCCGTCGGCCACGGTGGCCCGGGTCGCGACGACCCGGTCGGCGCCGAGCATCTCCCCGATCGGCTCCACGACCTCGACACCGGAGCTGGAGACGATGACGACGTCCCGCCCGGCCTCGTGGTGCTCGCGGATCAGGTCGGCGGCCTCGGCGTACACCAGCGGGTCGATGAGCTCGTGCAGCGTCTCGGCCACGATCGCCTTGACCTGGGCGACGTCCCAGCCGGCGACGAGCGCGGACAGGTACGCCCGCATCCGCTCCATCTGGTCGTGGTCGGCGCCGCCGAGGCCGTAGACGAACTGGGCGTAGGCGCTGCGCAGCACCGCGCTGCGGCTGATCAGCCCGCCGGCGTAGAAGGGCCGTGAGAACGCCAGCGTGCTCGACCTGGCGATGACGGTCTTGTCGAGGTCGAAGAACGCGGCCGAACGCGCCGGGGCCATCCGGCCAGGATACGAACCTCCCCTCCACAGGGGCCGGTGGGAGTCACGCCGTCCACAGGCTCGGCGTCCGCCGGTGACCGGGGCGCCGTCGCGGCGCACGATCCCGGCATGAGCCATCCGGTGCTTCTCGTCACGTCGGACGACGCCCTGGCCGAGGCGGTGGGACGGCTCGCGTCGGCGGTGGGGGTCTCCGTGCGGGCGGTGGCCGACGTGGCCTCCGCCGGCCGGCTGTGGCTGGAGGCCGCGACGGTGCTCCTCGGCCCGGACGCGGCGGCGCTC
>JBMOMI010000568.1:0-2619 GCA_049325235.1 Actinomycetota bacterium
GTCATCCACAGGGCAGCGGTCACGCCGGGGACGCGGGCTCGTCGTCGCCGGCGGCGCTGTCACGCCGGTCCCGGCGGCCGGGCAGCAGGGGTCGGGCGCGTCGCCGGTAGACGCGGCCGGTGGGGCTGGTCCAGACGAAGGTGCCGGGCTGCGGCTGCTGGAGGGTCCAGCCACCGTGGGTCTTGGCGTTGTGCATGCGCTGGCAGGGGCTGCCCAGGTTGTCCTCGGTGGTGCGCCGGCCGTGCGCCGGGTCGTATTCCAGCGTGTGGTCGAGCTGGGTGCCGCGGGCGCTGTGGTGGCAGGCCGGGCCGATGCACGTGGCGTCGCGGGTCTGCACGTGCCGGCGCAGCCGGTCCCCGGGCCGGTACCCGGCGCCGGCGGGCGGCGGCGGCTCGGCCGGTGCGGACAGCAGCCGCCGCAACCGGTCGGCGCCGCCGTCGCCGCGGTGGTTCTCCTGCTCGGGTGCGTAGGTCGTGGTGCCGACCGAGCGCAAGGCGCCGGTGCCGGGGTCCGCGAGCAGCCGCCGCCACGGGGCCTTCGAGGCGATCTCGCGGGTGTGGGCGGCGTCGACCGGCCCGGTGCCGGGGATGTGCCCCGGCACGGTGCCCGCACCGGCGAGGGTGTCGGCGTCCACGACCACCTGCACCTCGGCCAGCGCGGCCAGAATCTCGGGGGCGGGCACCAGCGACGGGTCGGCCTCGTCGGCGCGGCCGGTGAGCAGCGCGGCCGCGGCGTCGGCGCGCAGCTGGCCCAGGGTGCGGGTCTCAGGTGTGCCGTCGCCGCGGACCCCGCGGGCCTTGGCGCGGGTCGCCGCGCCGTTCACGGCCAGCCAGGCGGCGGTCGCTTCCAGCTGCGGCATGTCCATCACCAGCCGTGAGCAGCCGGGCAGCGGCGAGGGCCGCAGGCTCACGTCCCGCTCGGCCCGGCCCGCCTCGCCGGCGCGGGCAGCGGCGTCCGGATCGGCCTGCTGGGCGATCACCGCCAGGTCCGCGCGCAGCTGCCGCGGGGTGCGCCGCGCGGCCCGGCGGACCGCCTCGGTCTGCAGCCGGCGGGCCACGTGCGGCGGCTGCCCGACGCACGCCTCCAGCAGCACGCCGACCTGTGCCGGCGTCATCGCCCCGTCGGCGAGCGCGTCGGCGGCGGCCGGCAGCTCGCCGTCCAGCAGGCGGGCCCGGTTCACCAGCGCCGAGGCGGTGCCCGGCGCCACCCGCAGCGCCGGCGCGAGCTCGTCGGCGGCCCGCCGCCCGGCCGGCACCGCGGCCTTGCCGCGGCGGGCGGCCGGGTCGGTCGGCAGCGCCCGGTCGAGCTCGGCCACCGCGGCCAGCTGCCCCGCGGTCGCGTAGGAGATCAGCCGCTGCCAGCCCACGCACACCTCGACCCACTCCCGCGCCGACAGGTCCTGCCGCGCCATCACCGCCAGCAGCCCGGCCAGCAGCTCCGGACCCGCGGCCGCGTCGAGCGCCCCGGACACGACGGGCCGCAGCCACCGGGCAGGCTCGGGCTCGGCGTCGTCGCCGATCCCACGTGCCCGCAGCTGGTCCATACCCCGACCATAGAGACCACCCCCGACAACGCGGTCTCGCGCGACCTCCGCCTCCCGGGAGCTGTCGGTGGCGGCGGCTAGGGTGCCAGCCGTGCTGGACCGAGAGGAGCGGCTGCGTCTGGAGGCGCTGCGCTACGCCGTCAACGAGGAGGCCGCCTCGTACCTGGCGATCATGCGCACCTTCACCGGAGCGGTCTCCGGGCTGTTGTCCGACCAGTCCGCCGCGGAGGTGGCCCAGCGCCTGGCCGAGCGGGGCCTGGAGCTGGACGTCGACACCGTGGACGCCCGGCTGTCGTACCTCGTGGAGCACGGCAACCTGGCCCGCAGCCCGCGGGAGACCGAGGCCCGGAGCCTGCGCGACTACCTGGCCAACCGGGCCCGCTACCAGCTGACGCAGCGCGGCGAGCTGGTCCAGCGGCAGGTGGAGGAGCTGCTGGAGCACACCGAGACCGCGCACGAGGTGTCCAGCGAGATGCTCGCCGGCATCCTCGAGGGGTTGCGGCGGCTCGGCCGCCACGACGACGTGAGCCTCGCCGCGGCGGACCCGGACGACGTCGCCCGGGACATCGGGACGGTGTTCGCCCAGTTCGAGCGGCTGGTGGAGTCCACTCGGGAGTTCTACACGTACCTGTCACAGGTGCTGGTGCGGTACGACCTGGACCGCGAGGAGTTCCAGGCGTTCAAGACCGCGCTGCTGGACTACCTGCAGCGCTTCGTCGACGAGATCGCCCGGCAGATGCCGCAGGTCGCCGACGAGCTGACCGCGCTGGCCCCCCGCGTCCCGGCCCTCACCGCGCGGGCCAACGCCGGCGAGCGGCTGCTCGGCCTCGACGGCCGGCGCGCGCGGCGTGCCCGTGGCCTCGACCCGGACGACTGGGCCGGACTGCACGCGTGGTTCGTCGGCGCTCCCGGCCGGGACTCCGACGCCGACGGGGTGCGCCGGCTCGCGACGGACGCGATGCGCGCCCTGCTGGTCAACCTGCGCCTCATCGCCGCCAGCAGCGACCGGGAGCAGAGCCGGTACGCCGACCTCCTGCGCCTGGCCACGTGGTTCGACGCGGCGGACGACGCGACGG